>DASPFU010000030.1:0-20408 GCA_035620935.1 Gemmatimonadales bacterium | reverse complement strand
GCGACGGCGGCCGACGTCTGCCGCGCGCCGGCGGTGGCCGCGTCGGCGATCTCGTCCGCGCCGGCGAGACGCGTGCCGATCTCCCGCGTGCGACGCGCCTGCGCCTCCGTGGCGGCGGCGAAGGCCGTCGCGAAGCTGACCGTCGTCTCCAGGTGGCCCTGGATCGCCTCGAGGGCGGCGCGCACCGATGCGGAGGCGGTCTCCACACCGTGGGCCGCCGCCCGGCCCTCCTGCATCGCCTCGAGGACGCCGGCGATCGACCCCTGCGTGGCGGCGGTCCGCACGCGTACCTCGTCCGCGGCGTGGCCCGCCTGCTCGGCGAGCTTCCGCACTTCGCCAGCCACCACCCGGAACCCCAGCCCGCGCTCTCCCGCCCGCGCGGCCTCGATGGCGGCGTTGAGCGCGAGCAGATCCGTCTGGCTGGCGATGCGGGTGATCCCGTCCACCAGCTTGCCGACCTCGCGCGCGCCCTGCTCCAGCGTCGCGACGGCGCCGGCCACGCGATCGAGGTGCCCGACGATGGCGACCAGCAGGGCGTTCGCGCGGCCGATGGTCTCGCCGTGCTCCCCCGCGGCGCGCGCGATGCCGCTGATGTCGCGCTCCGCCACGCGGGCGGACTCGTGGAGCGACGACGCCACCGTCTCCGCCGTCGCGACCTGCTCGCGGCCGAACGCGATCAGACCGCGCTGGCGCTCGGTTCCGCCGGCGAGCTGCTGCGCCTGGGCGGCGATCTCCTGCGCCGACGCCTGGAGCTGCTGGGACGAAGCCGCGAGCTGCTGCGCCATCGCCGCCAGGTCGTGGGCCTGGGCCTGCACGGCGCGGACGATCCCCGCGAGGCCGGTCGCGGTGCGGTTCACGCTGACCCCGAGGAACCCGATCTCATCCAGGTCGCCGTCGGCCGCGTGCACCGTGAGATCGCCGGCCTCGAGCCGCGCGAGCAGCGTGCGCGTGGAGTGGAGGCGGTCCACCACGCCCGTGAGGAGCGGGATCGCCGCCGCACCGACGAACAGCAGCACGAGGGCCTCCTGGACGTAGATGCCCCACGTCCACAGGGCCGGGTCCTGCCGCAGGGCGGTGACGGCGGCGAAACCGGCGAGGTTGAGGCCGAGCGCGCCCCAGGCATCGCGCCGGCCGAGGTACAGGGCCGCCTGCACCGGGGCGATCAGGTACGCGGCCGACAGCACGTGCCCGGTGGGGCCGATGCCGTACAGGACGGCCGAGATGACCGCGACGCCGAGGGCGAGGTTCGCCGCCGGATGCCAGGGCCGGTAGTCGGTGCGGGCGAGGTGCGCCATCCCGGCGTTGGCGAGTGCGAACCCGGACATGGCGACGGCGATGAACGCCCACGGGATCGGCACGATGCCGGCGAGCCGGACGACCGACAGGAGCAGCGTGCCCAGGACGACGAGTCCCCAGCGAGCTCGGGTGCTCCACAGGACGAACGCGCGGCGCCGCGCGGTCGCCTCGTCGGTGAGCAGCTGGGCGAGCTCGCTCGACGCGGACATGCTACAGCCGGAACTGGTAGCTGATCTTGAGGAAGAAGCCGTCGGACGTGCGCTCCAGCTGGTCGAACGCGAACGGATCGCGGTCGGCGAGCGAGGCGCCGTAGCCGAGGAACAGCACGGTCCCCGGGGTGGGCTTGTAGCTGAACAGCACGTCGTTGCGGAACTCGGTCGACGTCTCCGATCCCGCGGGGAGCGAGTCCACGATCAGCGGGTTCCCGCTGATCGGATCGCGGAGGGCGTCCTGTTCCTGCGCCTCGTACTGGCCGACGTAGCGCACGAAGATGTCGCGCGTCAGCTGATACTCGACCTTGAGACGCGGGATGTTGGCCGTTGAGAACCAGCTGCCGTCGCCGGTACGGGTCAGACGGCGGTGCGCCCAGCGGCCCTCGACGCGCAGCGCGGCGGTCGGCTTCCATGTCGCCGTGAGCAGGCCGTCCACGCCGCGCCCGGCGGCGGCCTCCGCAAAGATCGGCAGCTCCCCCGCGCCGATGGACGCGTTGAGCGTGACGGCGCGGCTCGGGGTGTTGAGGCTCAGGCTGCCGCTCCAGAGACCGTACAGACCGCCCGGCACGACGAACGGCACGGCGGTGCCGGCGCTGTCCACTTGGTAGCCCGCGTAGTCCTCGTCCTGGAACCGCTGATGCGCGACCTGGACGTTGGCACCCGCCTCCCAGCCGCCGCGCAGGGCGAAGGTCCAGCTGTCCGAGATCGACCCCTCGATGGTCGACAGCGACGGCGCGGCGGGTCCGCGGGCGGGGTCGGCATCGGGGAACAGATCGTCATAGCGCCACACCGGCTGGATGCCGATGAAGGTCGAGGCCTGCTCGACGAACGCGCCGGGACGTCCGTAGAAGCTGAAGCGGTTGAAGATGCGGGCGTCGACGACGTCGGTCCGGTTGACGAACCCCGCGTCCGCGCGGAAGTCCGGGTGCACCCCGGCGATCTCGAGGTGGTTCCCGTAGGAGCGCCCGGTGCGGTCATAGAGGGTGGTGCTCCAGGCGAGCCCCCGTTCCACCCCCCCGCCGTCACTGGTCCACGAGGCGGCGATCTGTGCGTCCGAGAACCAGATCTTGCGCCACACCAGCCGCATGTCGGCGCCCGCCACCCGGTTGTAGGCCGATCCGTCGATGCGGTCGGTGTACGCGAAGCCGACGTTCGAGCTCGTGCCGAGGTCGCGTCGCACGCGCAGCAGGTTGTACAGGGGGGTGTCCCCGGTGGCCGAGCGCGAGGTGTCGTCCGCGGCGAGGAGGTACCCGATGCCGGTCGCGCCGACCTTCCCGGTGACCTTCGCGCCCCCGACGGGGTCGGCGATCCGCCGCGTGTAGATCAGCCGGCCGGGTGTATCGAACTGCTCGAGTCCCTCGAGGAAGAAGGGGCGCTTCTCCGGGTAGAACAGCTCGAACCGTTCGTTCAGCGTCACCTGGCCCACGTCGGCCTCGACCTGCGAGAAGTCGGGGTTCGCGGTGGCGCCGAGGGTGAGATTCTGGGTGATGCCCCAGCGCGCGGTACCGCCGAGGGCCGGCGTGCCGGTGTAATCGTATCCCGCCGCCGCCGGCGCCCCGTCGAGGCGCGTGGTGAACTCGGGGGTCACGTCGAGCACCAGACCGCGGCGCAGGCCGGTGAGGTCGGTGAGGCGGCCGGACTGCACGAGGAAGCTGGCGTTGGCACGCAGCACCGGGGTCCAGGTGTCCTCGTAGCGCGAGTGCTGGGTCACGCGCACGACCTGAAGCCCCCACGCCTGCGGCTCGCCCCCCTGGTAGCGCAGGCTCTTGAAGGGGATCCGGATCTCGACCTCGTACCCGTCGGGGAGGACGTGTCCCGCGGACTGGAACGCGAAGTCGGGGTTGCGGTCCACGACGCCGTCGAACCGGAATCCCGCGCCCACGCCTCCCGCCGAGGCCTCCTGCCCTTCGCTGCGCACGCCGTCCTGCTGCACCCCCAGCGGGTTGACCGCGAACATCAGCGCGCGCCGCCGGTCGTTGAACGTGTCGAGCAGGATCTGCACCTGGTCGTCGGCGTCGATCGCGTCCCGGTCGGCGAGCGTAGCGCGGATCTGGTCGCCGTGCGCCTCGAACGCGCGGATGCCGAACCAGATCGCGTCCGGCGCGTACCACACGCGCACTTCGGTCGAGTCCTCGGCGGGGCGGCCGTCGACGGGCCGATACTGGGAGAAGCCGGTCAGCAGCGCCGCCTCGCGCCACACCGGCTCGTCGAGCCGCCCGTCCACCCGGGCGGCGGCTTCGACCCGCGGCGGGGCGACGTCGAGCTGGCCGGCGCGGCCGTGGTACACGGGGCCGGCGCCCGGCAGCTGGAGCGCGACCAGAAACGTGGCGAGCATCGGGGGTGAAAGCTAACGCGGGAGCCGGGGGCCGGGAGCCGGACCTTCCCGGCGCACGCCGGCTCCCGGCTCCCCGCTCCCGTTACTCGTATCGCAGCGCGGTGATCGGATCGAGCCGCGCCGCCCGGCGCGCGGGCCAGATCCCGAAGAACAGCCCCACGAACGAGCTGAAGACGAACGCCAGGACGATCGAGAACGGCGAGATGGCCGTGTTCCAGTGCGCCAGCTTCGAGAGGAGGATGGCGCCGCCCGAGCCGAACAGCACGCCCAGCGCGCCGCCCGCGAGGCACAGGACCAGGGCCTCGACCAGGAACTGGAACAGGATATTGAACCGCGTCGCACCGAGCGCCTTGCGGACGCCGATCTCGCGGGTCCGCTCGGTGACCGACACGAGCATGATGTTCATGATCCCGATCCCGCCGACGAGCAGGCTCACCGCCGCGATACCCGCCAGGAGGAACGTGAACGTCTGCGTGGTCTGCTGGAACGTCGCGAGGATGTCGGCCTGGTTGCGGATCTGGAAATCGTTGTCCATCCCCGGCCGGATCTTGTGCTCCCGCCGCAGCACCCGCTCGATCTCCATCATCGCCAGGTTCATCTGGTCCTCACCGGCGACCTTGACGGTGATCGACCGCAGCCGGTCGGTGCCCAGGATGCGATAGCGCGCCGTCTGCAGCGGGATGATGATCTGCTCGTCGGGGTTCATCCACGAGCCCTGCGATCCCTTCTCCGCCAGCACGCCGATCACCTCGAACGGGATGCCGCGGATCTGGATCTCGGTCCCGATCGCCGCGATGGGGTTGATGTTGAGCATCGCCGGGATCGCGCCGCCCAGCACCGCGTAACGTCGCCGCCCCTCGCCGTCACCGCTCGTGAACATCCGCCCCGCGACCAACTCGAAGTTCTTGACCGGCACCCAGTCCGGCGTGGTGCCGGTGACGCTCACGTTGATGTTGGTGTTGCCCCGCTTGATCTGGAGATTGCGGGTCAGCTCCGGCACGACGTTCGCGATGTGCCGGGCGCCGCGCGCCAGGGCGTCGGCGTCGTCCATCGTCAGCGACACGCGTTCGGTGATCGCGATCCCGCCCCGGAAGCTCTGGCCCGGGTAGAGTGTGAGCAGGTTGGAGCCCAGGGCCTGGATGCGGTCCTGCACCGCCTTCTGCGCGCCGGTGCCGAGGGCCACCATCGTGATCACCGCGCCGACACCGATGATGATACCGAGCATCGTCAGGAACGAGCGCAGTTTGTTGGCCCGAATGGCGGCCAGCGCGACCTGGATGATCTCACCGAGGAGCATGGTTCCGCCTCACTGGGTGACCCGGACCTGTGCCGGGGGGCTCGTGGTGCCGCTCGACTGCTGGCGCAGTCCGGGGAGGCCACCCCCGGTCATGCGCTGCATCCGCTCGCGCGACTCCTGCTGGCTCGTGAGCAGCGAAGCGGACGGCAGCAGCAGCACGGTGTCCTGGTCGGTGAGGCCGCTCAGGACCTCGACGTAGTCGAGGTCGGTGAGCCCGGTGCGGACGGCGACGGGCGTCGGCCTGCCGTCCCGCAGGGCGAACACGATGTAGTTGCCGGTGTCGACGTTGCGGGTCATCCGCCCGGGGCCGCCCGCGCCGCCCGGCCGGAACTGCGCGAAGACTCGGCGCAGCAGCGCCTGCTCGTCCGTCGAGAGCTGGCCGCCGGAGAACCGCTTGCGCATCGCGCTCTGCACCTGCTCGGCGGTGACGCCCGCGGGCAGCGGTATCTGGCGCCCATCGGGGAGTGTGAGGGTGTTGCCGCCGGCCGGGGCGCGGGCCGAATCGGCGCCGCGAGCGACGGTCGGCTCCACACGGCCGCCCATCGAGCCGCTGTCGCGCCCGGCGCCCGGACCACCCTGCGGCGCTGCTCCCTGCGCCAACTGCTGCTGCACGTCGGCGGGATCGAGCCCCAGCACCTGCGCGGCCGAGGCGACGTCGCGCTGGGTGCGCAGCGCCGAATACGGGATGGCGAGGACGCTGTCGCGGCGGCCCACATGGATCTCGACCTCGGTGTTCATCCCCGGCTTGAGCAGCTGTTCGGGGTTCGCGATGCGGACCAGCACCGGGAACATGGTCACGTTCTGCTGCACCGTCGCCTGCGGCTCGATCTTGAGGACGGTCCCCTGGAACGGCCGGTTGGGGTAGGCGTCCACGGTGATCGTGGCGGCGAGGCCGGGCTGGACCTTGCCGATGTCGGTCTCGTCCACGAGCGTGCGGATCTGCACCGTGTCGAGGTTCGCCATGCGGAACAGCAGGGTGCCGCCCCCCACGTCCTGGGTGGGCGATGAGATGACCGTGCCGAGCTCGACGTTCTTCTGGATGATCGTGCCGTTGAGCGGCGCGCGGAGCCGCGTGTCGGTCATGCGGTCACGCGCGTTCTCGAGGTCGGTCTTGGCCCGGACCACCTGCGCGTTGGCGTTCGCGAACCCGAGCTTGGCGTTCTCGTACTCCGTCTCGGTGATCGACTGGGTCTTGTACAGGGTGTCCGCCCGCTCGAGCGCCGCCCTGGCATTGGCGAGCTGCGCCTCCGCCACGACGAGATTCGCGTCCGCCTGCGCCAGCGAGTTGCGCGGGACCCGCGGGTCGATCGACGCCAGCAGCTGGCCCTGACGCACGTTCGAGCCCGTCTCCACGAACATCTCCATGATCTCACCCGACGCCTTGGACTTCACGTCCACCGTCAGGATCGGCTCGATCGCCCCGGAGGCCGACGCCGACACCACGAGGTCGCGGCGGGACACCGCCACGGCCTCGTACGGCGGAGCGGGGACTTCCTGCTTGCAGGCAGCGAACCCGAGCAGCAGGGCCGCCGCGGCGGTGTATCGCTTCACGGCTATTGTGTCCTCTCATCGCGCTCGACCCGTCCGTCGAGCAGGTGGATCTGGCGGTGTGCGTGCACGGCAATGTCGTGCTCGTGCGTGACCAGCAGGATGGTCTGGCCGGCGGTGTGCAACCCCTCGAACAGCGCCATGATCTCGTTGCCGGTCGCGGAGTCGAGGTTCCCGGTGGGCTCATCCGCGAGCAGGATGCTCGGGCTGTTGACGAGCGCCCGCGCGATGGCCACGCGCTGGCGCTGCCCGCCCGACAGCTCGTTGGGCCGGTGCGTCATTCGGTCGGCCAGGCCCACACGCTCGAGCGCATCGGCCGCCCGCTCGCGCCGCGCCTTGGCCGCGAGCCCGGCGTAGATCAGTGGCAGCTCCACGTTGTGCAGCGCCGTGGCGCGGGGCAGGAGGTTGAACGTCTGGAAGACGAACCCGATCTCCTTGTTGCGGATCCGCGCCAGCGCGTCGTCGCCCAGCTCCGACACCTTCTGATGATTGAGCCAGTACTCGCCCGCCGACGGGGTGTCGAGGCAGCCGATGAGGTTCATCAGGGTGGACTTGCCCGACCCCGACGGTCCCATGATCGCCACGAACTCGTTGCGCTTGATCTGGATGTCCACGCCCCGCAGGGCATGCACCGTCTCCGAGCCCATGTCGTAGTCGCGCGTCAGCTTGTGCGTCAGGATGACGACGTCGGGAAGCGGCGTTTCGCCGGTGCGGAACCGGACCGCCGGGGCGGCGGTCACAGGGTCCGCCCGAGGAGGGCCTCGAGCTGCGCTCGGGCGATGACGTAGTCGAAGAGCGACTGGACGAGATTCACCTCGGCGTTCGTGAGCGCGGCCTGCGACGCGAGCAGGTCGAGGATCGTCGAGGCCCCCACGCGGTACCGCTCCGACTGGACGCGCAGGTCCTCGGTGGCCGCGGCGACGTTGTCACGGGCGATGTCGATCGCGAGGTACGAGTTCGCCAGCGTGGCGAGCTGCTGGGTGACCTGCGCGTTGACCTGCCGGCGCGAATCCGCGGCCTGCACCTCGGCCACGTCGCGACGGACGGCCGCGGCCGTGTTCTGGGTCTCACGGGTGAACCCGTTGAACACTGTCCACGACAGCCCGAACCGCCAGGTGAAGCTCTCGGTGTAGCTGTCGAAGCCGAAGAACTCGGGCCACCCCGTTCCCTGGTAGTTGTCGCTGAACGACACGTTGATGGTCGGGAAGTAGAGCGACCGGCTCCCCCACACGCCGTGCCGCGCGGCGCGGGCCTCCGCCTCGGTCACCTGGACGGCGGGGGCGCTGCTCACGGCCTCGGCGCGGAGCTGCGCGGTGTCGGGGAACTGCGGCAGGACGGTATCCCCGACCGCGCGCACCGGTACCTCGACCCCGATCTGGCGCCCCAGGTTCGCCTGGGCCGTCGCGAGATTCGCCTGCGCCCGGAGGAGGTCGAGCCGGGCATTGCCGTGCTCCACCACCGAGCGCAGCGAGTCCGAGCGGGTGGCGGACCCGGCGCGGAGCTTCTCGATGGCGATCTGGAGCTGCTGTTCCGCCCGCCGCACCTGCGCCTCGGCGACCCGCACCAGGGCCTCGTTGGCACGCGCGGCGTAGAATGCCTGCTTGGTCTCGAGGATGACCTGGAACCGCTGGCTCACGTATCCGGCATCGGCGGCGTCGAGCTGGGCGGCGCTTTCGCGCAGGGACGAGTAGCGTCCCAGCGCGTCGAAGAGCGTCAGGTTCGCCGTGAAGCCGAGCGTGTGGATGTACTCGGGGTCGACGGGCCGGCCCGTCACCGCGTCGATGCGCGTGAGATTGTTGCGCGACGCAGCCCACGACGTCGTCAGCGACGGCAGGAACGCGCCCAGGGCGTTGCGCTTCTCGGCGCTCGCGTTGCGGAGGGCGCCACGCGCTTGCACGATCGCCGGCTGCACCCGCAACGCCTGCTGCACGGCGTCGTCGAGCGTCACCTCGACCTGCTGGCCGGTGAGCCGGACCGGCGCGACCAGGCACGCGGCCAGCACCACGAGTCGTCGCATCGTCACCTCGCGTCTCCCGTCGTTTCGGTGGAGGAGTCGGAACGGTGCCGCTGCCCCCAGCCGGCGACCAGGTCGCGGTAGCGCGCCTGCTGCGTCGACGTGAGGTGTGACGCGATTTCGTCGCGCATCTTCCGGCGCAGGGAGTCCATCTGTGGGTGCACCGATTCCCACAGGGCCCGCATCTCGGGCCGGTGCCGCGCGAACACCGCGCGCACCGAGTCCCGCTGGGCGGCGGTCAGGTCGAGCTCGCCGGCCAGGTACGCGACCATCGCGTCCGGGCCCCGCCGCCCCCGCGTTCCCCCGCGGTCGTCCGCCCACGCCTGCATCGCCCATCCCGCCGCGATGCCGGCGCCGAACGTGGCGGCCAGCAGGACCACGGCCCAGGTCCTCGATCGATTGAACATCCCGTTCGCTTCTCCTCTAGATGTTCAGCGCCCGCCCGGGGTCGCAAACACGACACTCGGGTCGGGCGGGGTCTCCGCCGCGAACGCCACGGCGCTGTCGGCGAACGCCGCGGCGAACGCCTCGTCGAGCCCCGCCGCGTCGCGCCCGGTCCGGGCCACCACCAGTCCCGCCGCCAGCACCGCCAGAGCGGCGGCCACGAGGCCGCGCCCCGCCCACTGCTCGAGCACGTCCCAGGTGCGCGGCCGGACCGTGGCGAGCGCGCCGCGCACCCGGGCGACGAAGGCCGCCTCGTCGCCCGGTTCGAGCGCCCGCCGCAGCGCCGCGCCCAGCTCGGGGTCTCGGCCGTGGAAGAACGGTGATCCCATCACGTCTCCTCCTTCCAGCCGGCGAGGCGGCCCCGCAGGAACCGCCGCGCGTGGAACACGTCGGAGCGGACCGTCCCCTCGGGGACCCCGAGGATCCGGCCGATCTCCGCGTGGCCATAACCCTCCACGTCGAACAGCACCACCGCCAGGCGCCGCCGCTCGGGCAGCTCGGCCAGCGCCGCACGCAGCAACATGCCCAGCTCGCTCCGCACCGCGTCCGCATCGGGCCCGGGTTCCGGGGACCGCACCGCCGGGTCGAGCGCCTCGGTGCGTCGCACCTTGCGCCGCCGCCGCCGGTCGGTGGCCGCGTTGGCCACGATGCGCAGCAGCCAGGGACCGAACGGCCGGCGGGGGTCGAACTGGCCCAGCTTCACCAGCGCCGAGAGGAACGCATCCTGCGCAGCGTCATCGGCGTCGTCCGGGTCATCGAGGACCGACCGGGCCACCCGGCGCGCGGGGCCGGCGTAGCGCTCCACCAGCACGCCGAACGCGTCCCGGTCGCCGGCCCGCGCCCGCACGACCAGGTCGGTCTCGTCTGACATACGCACGTCCCCCCCGGAAGGTTGGGGCGGGCCTTCAGCTGCCACCGTCCGCCTCCGGGGAGTGCCGCTGCTGGAACCAGTACAGTCCGAATCCGACCGCGAGCCACAACGCGACCGCTGCGGCGACGATGCTCATGACCCGCGGGAAGATGAGCAGCAGCGCCCCGATGGTGAGCAGCGTCACGGTGGCGGTCGCGGCCATGGTGCGGCGCAGGCCGCCGGCGACCCGCCGCAGCGCCACGACCGCCGTCACGCCGAGCTCGTAGCGCGAGCGCTTGCGTAGCGGGACCCGGGCGGGCGGCGGCTGGTCCGGGTCGGCGGGGGTCCCCACCAGGCGCGACGGCCGGAGCCGCATCCGCGGCCGCAGCACGATCTCGTTCGAGTGTGCGAGGTCGCGCCGGAACTGGGCCGCCAGGGCGTCGCACAGGGCGGGGTCCGTCGCCACGACGTCCAGCTCGTAGTTGGTGAGCAGACTCGAGACGTTGAGGTTGCTCGATCCCACCCGGCCCCAGCTCCGGTCGGCGAGCATCGTCTTGGCGTGCAACATCGGCCCGCGCCACTCGAACACGCGGATGCCCGCGCGCAGCAGGTCACGGTACCCGGCGCGCGTCAGGTTGCGCAGCACCGGCAGATCGCTCGTGCCGGGCACGAGCAGGCGGATGTCCACCCCGTCACGCGCCGCGTCCACGAGACTGGCGAACACGGCAGGCGGCGCGACCAGATAGGCATCCGTGATCCACAGCCGCTCGATCGCGGCGGCGGCGATGATCTGCACCGTTCGATAGATGCGTCCCGCCCCGGGCTCCCCTTCCACGATCCGGACCGTCGCGTCTCCCACGGGTGGTGGATCGACGGACAACTCGTCCGGCGGGAGCGACGGACCCGCGAGGCGCCACACCCGGGCGAACGCGCGGTCGAGTGCCGCGGCCCCGGGACCGCGCACCGTCACCATCGTATCGCGCCACGGGGCCCGACCGCGCTCCGGGTCGCCCGCCCATTCGTCGCCAATGCACAGGCCACCCATGATGGCGACGGTGCCGTCGGTCACGAGCAGCTTGCGGTGGTCGCGCGTGACCGCCTCGAAGGGATGCGTGGAGAGCAGCGGGTGGAACGCCCGCACCTCGGCGCCGGCCTGCCGCAGGTCACGCCACATCCGCCGCGACGTCCCGAGCGAGCCGAACGCGTCGTACAGCACCCGGACCCGCACGCCCGCCCGCGCGCGTTCCGCCAGCGCCGCGGCGAACCGGCGGCCGGTGCGGTCGCCGCGGATGATGTAGTTCTCGAGGTGGACCCAGCGGCGCGCGGCGCTTACGGCGCTGACCATGGCGTCCAGGGCCGCGGCGCTGTCGGGGTGGTGCGCGAGGGTGTTGCCGCCGATCGGACGCGCGCCCGCCGCGCGGTCGAGCGCGCGGACGAGCTCCTCGCGGTCGAGGGGCGCGCCGCGACCCGGGAGCGGCGCGGGGTGGGTCACCCGGCGCGTGGCGCGCCGAGCCCGAGAGCGCCCTCCACGGGCCGCAGCGCCGCGATCACGAAGGCGACGTGCTCGTCGAACGGCACACCAAGCTCCTCGGCGCCCTGGCTCACCTCGTCGCGGTTCACCCCACGGGCGAAGGCCTTGTCCTTCAGTTTCTTCTTCACCGAGGAGACCTCGAGGTCCTGGAAGCTGCGTGACGGGCGAACCAGCGCGCAGGCCACGAGGAAGCCACACAACTCGTCCACGGCGAAGAGCGCGTGCGCCAGCGGCGTGGTCCGCGGCACCCCCGTGTAGCTCGCGTGGCCGAGGATCGCCTGGCATGCCTCCTCGGGCAGCCCGCGCGCGCGCAGCAGCCGCACCCCCCAGCTCGGGTGCTCCTCCGTGGGGGAGTGCGCATCGTTCGGGTAGCGCTCGTAGTCGAAATCGTGCAGCAGCCCGACGACGCCCCACGCGTCGGGATCACCGCCCAGCCTGGCGGCGTAGGCGCGCATCGCCGCTTCCACGGCGAGCATGTGCTGCCGCAGACTCGGCGACTGGGTGTGCTCCTGCATCAGGGCGAGGGCGTCGTCGCGGGTCAACATGCGGGGATCTCCACGTTCCAGCGTTCCGCCCAGCGCTCCGCCGCGAGCAGCGGCCACAGCGCCCGGGCGTGGTTGCGGACGCCCGCCCGGTGCTCGGCCAGGAGGGGCGCGACACGATCGCGGGCCACCAGGCGCGGCATGCCCAGGTGCCGGTCGACCACGCCAGCCAGGGTCCCGTTCAGCCACCGGGCGACGGGAACGGACAGGCCGCGCTTGCGGCGGTCGATCACCTCCGGTGGCACGACACCGCGCGCCGCTTCCTTCAATATGGCCTTGGTGCGGAGGCGCCGCACCTTGATCCGCGACGGCGCCGGGAGCGCGAGCTCCAGCACGGCCCGGTCGAGGAACGGCGCCCGTGCCTCGATCGAGGCCAGCATCGTGGCGCGATCGACCTTCACGAGCAGGTTGTCAGGCAGGTACGTCAGGAAGTCGAGCCACAGGATCCGGTTCAGCGGATCGGCGGCGGGGAAGCCGGCGACCCGCTCCTCGGCGATGGCCAGCGCCGCCGGTGACGGCCCCAACGCCCCGAACCAGGACAGGTGCCGTTCGAGGGGCGGCTGCTGGGCCGCGGCGACGAAGCGCTTGAGCAGGAACTCGATCGTGACCTTCCCCGTCGAGGCCGGCAGGCGGGCGACGAAACCCGTGATCGCGCGTCGCAGCGGTCCGGGGAGCGCCCCGAAGCGCGCGGCGAGTCGGTGGCCCAGGTAGGTCGGGTAGCCGCCGAACAGCTCGTCCGCCCCCTCTCCCGAGAGCACCACCTTCACGTGCTCGCGCGCCGCCTCTGCGAGCAGATAGGTCGGCAGGACGGCGGGATCACCGATCGGCTCGGCGATGCGGTCGGTTACGGCGTCCAGCGCGCGAAGCAGCGCCGTGTCGTCGGCAGTCACCACGTGGTGTACCGTGCCCATGTGGCGCGCGACGGCGGCGGCGAAGTCGCTCTCGTCATAGCCCGGCTCCGTGAACCGCACCGCGTAGGTGTGGATCCGCTCATCGGGCAGGACGGTCTTCGCCGCCGCGGCGAGCCACGAGGAGTCTAGGCCGCCGCTCGTGAACACCCCCAGCGGGACGTCCGACATCAGCTCTCGGCGCACCGCGTCGAGCAGCGTCTCGCGCAGCACGCCGGGTCCGTCGAGCCGCGAGGGCGCGGCGGCGCACGCCGCGGCGTCCCAGTAGCGCCGCGCGGTGATGCGGCCCCCCGCCACTTCGAGCAGGTGGGCGGCCGGGAGCTTGTGGACACCCGCGAGCATGGTGTGGGGGGCGGGCACGTACCCCCAGGCGGCGTACAGGTCGGCCGCCGCCCGGTCGAGACGGCGGGGCTGGTCGGGGAACACGAGCAGGGCCTGGATCTCGGACGCGAACCGCAGCTCGCCCTCCACCACGGTCCAGAAGAGCGGTTTCTCGCCCGCGCGGTCGCGGGCCAGCACGAGGCGGCGCCGCCGCTCGTCCCAGACCGCGAGCCCGAACATCCCCTCGAGCCGGGCGACGGCGTCCGCCCCGTGCGCCTCGTACAACGGGAGGATCGTCTCGATGTCGCCGCGCGAGCGGAACGGGTACCCCCGCGCGGCATGCTCGGCCCGCAGCTCGGGCGCGTTGTAGATCTCGCCGTTGCAGACCATCCACACGGTGCCGTCGGGCGAGCGGAACGGCTGGTCGCCGGTCGTGAGATCCATGATGGCGAGCCGCCGGGCGCCGACGGCGGCGTGCGGGGCCGCGACGACGTCGCCGCCGTCGGGCCCGCGATGCCGCAGCGCGTCGGCCATCCGGCCCAGCAGATCGGGGTGACGCAGGGGCCCGCCGTCGAGCGATACGGCCCCGTAGATGCCGCACATCAGGACGGCCCGGGCCGGCAGGGACCGTACGCGGCGTAGCGGCCCCGGACGGCGAGCCGCGGCAGGGCCGCGCGCAGCTCCGCAGGGACCCGGTCCTCCGCCGCCCGCGTGACGAACACGGTGGGCCGCGGACAGCGGGCCAGCACGTCGCGCCACGCCTCGACCGCCAGGAGCGGGGTCCCCGGCAGCGCGCGGTACGCCTCGGCGCGCGCCACGATCCAGTTGCTCGTGAGCTCCGTCGCGGTGGCGGTCGCGACGGGCACCGGGCGCCCCAGGTAGAACGGCAGGGAGGGCGGGTAGACCGCGATGGCGAGCACGTCACCCGCGCCCGCGTCGCCCGCCGCATCCTCCAGCGCGCCCGCCACGACGGCCGCGAGGGGCGCCGCGGAGCGCTCGTTACCGACCGCCCGCATGAGATCGGTCGAGATGAACGGCACCGCGAGCACCGGGAGGGCGTACGCCAGACCTGCGAGCGCCGGCCACGCGCGGCGCGCGGCGGCGGCGAGCAGGACGCCGGCGACGACCGTCACGCCGCCCCACGCCACGGCCGTCTGCGGGATCGCCGCGCGGGTCTCGGGCGTCATGCGCAGCGGTGACGGCAGCCACCAGGGCAGCGTGACGAGCGCGATGCCGAGCAGCGTGAGGAGCGCCGCGGCGGGCCGCCAGGCGAGGCGATGTCCGTGTCGCGTCAGGTTCGCGGCCGCCGCCAGCGCGACCGCCGGGAAGAGCGGCAGCAGGTACTGCGGCAGCTTCGACTGGTTCAGCGTGAGGAACGCGAGCGGCACGAGGACCCACGACGCGAGCAGCACCGCGTCCGCCGCGGCGGGGTCGGCGCGACGGGCCCGCCACGTCTCCCGCCACACCCGGACCCGTCCCAGCGCCGGCACGATCCACGGGAACGTCCCCACGAGCAGGATCGGCAGGTAGTACCACGGCGGGCCGGCGCGGTGAAACCGTCCCGTGGTGACCCGCTGGAACGTCTCCTCGACGAAGACGTAGCCCGGGAACTCGGGGTGCCGCAGCGAGACGGCGATGAACCAGGGCAGCGTCACCGCGAAGAACGCGGCGAGGCCCGCCAGGGGGAACAGGCGCCGCGCCCCCCGGCCCGTCGCGATGGAGGCGGGGAGGACCGCGAGCAGGGGGATGGTGAATGCGATTGGCCCCTTCACGAGGACGCCGACGCCCATCGCCACCCACCCCAGGACCGGCCGGCCGTCCCAGAGCCACAGCACGGCGGCCGCGATGCTGGCCGCGAGCGCGCTGTCGAAGATGACGGTGCGCGAGTATCCCGAGACGAGCGGCATCGTCGCGAGCGCGAGCGCGGCGAGCCAGCCGGCGGCGGCCCCCCAGCGGCGCCGGGCCCAGCGTCCCACGAGCACGAGCGAGGCCAGGGTGAACAGCCACGCAGGCAGGCGGGCGGCGCGCTCGGTCGGTCCGAGCACCTCCATCGCGGCGGCGGCGGCGGCGAAATAGACGATGGGCTTGTCGAGGTAGGGGAGTCCGTTGAGGTGCGGCACCAGGTAGTCGTTCGACAGCATCATCTCCCGGGCGATCTCCCCGTTGCGCCCCTCGTCGGGGTCGAGGAACCGATAGGCCGAGAGGCTCGCGCCCAGGAGCAGGGCGGCGAGGAGTACCGCGAGCGGGAGGAGGGGCGACCGTGGGACGTCGCCCGGGGTCGATGGCGCGGCGCTCATGGGGCCGGCCCCCATACGGAGATGCTGCCGCCGACGAGCGCCCCGACACCGGCGCCGACGAGTGCCGCCGGCAGCAGCACGTACCCGAAGAAGCTGCCCTTCGCCGGGTCGCATCCGCCCGTGTCTGTCACCGCGCAGAATGCGGAGGCGGCGGCCGCGGTGGCGACGGCGCCCAGCGCGGCCCCGCGCGACGCGCGGGAGCCACGCCGCGTCTCAACGCGGGTGACGTCGGATGCGGGGGTGACGCGGACCGCCCCGGCATCGTCGGGGCACCAGCGGCGTTCGCCCGGGCAGTAGACGAAGCGGGTCGAGTCGGGCCCGAACGGCCGCACCAGCCGCCCCGTGATGCGGCGGCCGTCGGTGAGCGCCAGCCGGACCACGGTGGCGCTGTCGAGCGGCAGATAGAGCAGCCGGTCCTGGGCGGGGAGCGCGGCGGGCCGCGCAAGCGCCAGCGTGACGACCACACCGGCGGACACCCGCCGCCTCAATGCAGGACCTGACCCGGCGGGGCGCCGCTGGCGGGCGCGGGCACCTGCGACACCGTGATCGGCACGGTGGCCTCGACCCGTCCGTCGATCGTGATTTCGAAGCGATAGAGGCCGGCGTGCGGGAACGGGACATCGAACACGAGGATGGCGGCGGCTTCGATGTCGGTGACACCGGCGGGCGGCTCGGCGAACGTCACGCTCCCCGATCCGCCCAGCACCTCCGCCCCATGCTCGTCGGCGAGGCGGATCCGCACGCCGTGCTCCCCGATCTCGGTGCGCTTCCCCCGCAGCCGCAGGACGAGATGCAGCCGCGGGTGCATCGCCGGGAACTGCTGGACCCAGATGTGCTGGAAGATCCCCAGTACGGAGACCTTGCCGGCCTGGTCCACGAGCGCGTAGTCGGCGACGACGGCGAAATCGAGGTGCACGGCGGGGTCACTTCACCGTGAAGCGGACCGCCGCGCGGGTGCGCTCCCAGGCGAGCGCCAGCACCCCCGCCTGCTCGCCCTCGCGCTCGACGGCGATGGTGAACTGCTCCACCGCCTGCGCCAGCGGCGTCACCGCCATGGCGACGCGGGCGAGATCGTGCTGCGCGTCGTAGTCGGTGCCCCACTGGCCGGTGTTGCGGTTGATGATCAGGGTCCACCCGGATGGGGACGGGATCGAATAGAGCGAGTACTTGCCCGCGGGAACGGTCGTTTCGCCGATCATGAGATCGGCGCTGGTCTCGAACAGGGTGGCCGAGTTCGCCCCGGTGCGCCACACGCGGTCCCACGGCACCACGGCGCCGAAGATCGTGCGTCCGCGCATCGCGGGCCGGGCGTAGCGCACGGCGATCGCCGCGCGGCCGACACTCGTGATCACGGAGTCGGCGGGGGACAGGACGCCGAGCGGGCGGTTCGCGAAGGCGGGGCCGAACGCGGCCATATCGAGCGACGGCACGCGCTCGACGGTCACCTGCAGGGTGCCGCCGATGCCCGAGAGGCCGAGGAGGGTGCCCGCGGCGTCGGTGCGGATGCGGAACGGTCCGATGCCGCCGAAGTCCGCCATCAGCGAGTCATCGCCGTGGCGCAGGACGGTCGCCGTGTCGGCCTCGGTCGCGCCGAGCGACACGATCGGCGTGGTGAAGCGCTCGCCGCCGGCCGCGCGGGCCCGGCGCAGCACGTCCTCGGTCAGGCCGTAGACGTTGATCGCCCACGGCGCCGCCGCGCCCGGCACGGGTGCGGTGACCGTCACGCCGCTGTCGCCGCGCGGTACGCGCATCGTCACGGCGGACGCGCCAAACTCCGCCGTGGCCCGGGTCTCCATCGGTCCGGGGCCGCCGCCGATGTTGTGGGTCACCAGCTCGAACCGCTCGACCGTCCCATCGGCGCGGTAGGTGACGGTGTAGATCCGGTGCATCGACCGCGGCGAACGGATCACCTGTTCGCCGCGCAGTTGTGTCGCAGTGCGGGTGTACTGCTCGACCGCCAGCGTGTCGACGCCCAGGCGGACCACGAACGAGCCGGCATCCTGAGCGGCCAGGGGGGCGACGAATGCGGCGAGCGCGCCGGCGATCAGGGCGGGTCTGCGGATCATGATGTCAGGCCTCCGAGCGTCAGGTGACACGGATCGAGTTCACTTTGTCGTTCGCGCGGATCGCGTTGACCGCGTCCATCCCCTTGGTGACCTGGCCGAAGACCGTGTGGACCCGGTCGAGGTGGGGCTGGGGCGAGTGACAGATGAAGAACTGGCTGCCGCCCGTGTCCTTGCCGGCGTGGGCCATCGACAAGGTGCCCGCCACGTGCTTGTGCGTGTTGTGCTGCGTCTCGCACTTGATCGTGTACCCGGGCCCGCCGGTGCCGACCGGGCCCTGTCCGGTTCGGGAGTAGGGGTCGCCGCCCTGGATCATGAAGTTCGGGATGACGCGGTGGAACGTGGTGCCGTCGTAGAACGACGCATTGGCGAGCTTCTCGAAGTTCGCCACGGTGTTCGGGACCTCGTCGGCGAACAGCTCCACTTCGATCGTCCCCCGCGCGGTCTCGATGACGGCTTTCTTGTTGGGCATCAGGTCTCCAGGCTCAGGTTGTCCTCCACCTGCCGGACCGTCTTCATCCCCGCGATCGCGGTCGCGACCGCGGGATCGTCCAGCACGAACTTGAGTGCCAGCTGGGCGGCGGTGCTGCCCGACTTCTCCGCGAGCTCGGCCACCCGCTGGCCCAGCGCAGCGAGCTGCGCCACGTACGGCGCCGGCATGCGCGCCCGGATGTCGCCCGCCTCCCAGCGGCTGTCGGGCGAATAGCGTCCCGCGAGGAACCCGTTGGCGAGCGGCTCGCGCGCGATCACGCCCACGTTCGCGGCGCGCGCCGCGGGGAAGAAGTGCGCCGCCTCGCGCCGCGCCAGGCTGTAGGCGATCTGCACGGTGTCGGGCATCGTCGCCGTGATCGCGGCGAGGCCCTCCTCCGGCGAGTGTACCGACACCCCGTACCAGCGGATCAGGCCGTCCCGCTTGAGCTCCTCGAGCACGGCATACGTCTCGGGCCGGCCGATCAGCGGCAGGGGCGGGTTGTGCAGCTGGAGGAGGTCAATGTAATCGGTGCGGAGCCGGCGCAGGGAGCGCGTGACGGCGAAGCGGACGTAGTCGGGACTGAAATCGGCCTCGTGCGTGACCGGGAGCGGGGCGTCCGCGGGGATGTGGTCGAAGGGGATCCCGGCCGACTGCGAGATGCGTTCGTGCAGCAGGGGATGGACGCCGCGATTGTAGAAGTTACCGCCGACCTTGGTCGCGATGACGACCTCGCCGCGGACGCCCTCCAGCGCCGCACCCAGCAACTCTTCGCTGTGCCCGTGTCCGTACACGTCGGCGGTGTCGAAGAAGTTGCACCCCAGGTCCACCGCCCGGCGAAGCGCGCGCAGCGACTCGGCGTCGTCGGTCGGGCCGTACGAGTTGCCGTACCGGTTGCCGCCGATCCCCCACCCGCCGAACCCCACCTCGCTGACCGCGAGTCCGGTCCGGCCCAGGATGCGGCGCTTCATGCGAGCAGCGTGGCCAGGGCGTCGCGGGTGGCGACGGGGAGCGAGCAGGTGGTGCCCACGCACACCGTGGCGGCGGGCGCGTCGGCGGTGGTCCGCACCACGACCCTGCGCGGGCGGAACGTCTGGAGCGCGAGCAGGTGCATGGCGCAGGCCGGGCCGGGCCCCCGTGGGCCCGCGACCGCGATGCGCGTCACCGGCCGCAGCGCCCAGTCGGCGGCGCGCAGCAGCGCCGCACCGTACAGCGAGAGCTCGTCCACCGCGCCGGCAAAGGCGGCGAGCTGGCGGTCGAGCGCCGTGCGCCATTCACGCGCGCCGGTCAGGGCCCAGAGGCGTGCGAGCACCAGGGCCGCCGTGCCGTTGGGCGACGGCGTCGGCGCGTCCTGTACGGGCTTCGCGGGCGCGGTGAGGTAGGCCGCTCCCCGATGGTCGCGCGGGAGATCGAAGAACCCGCCGGCGGCATCGTCCCAGTGGGCCGCGGTGCAGCGCTGCATCACCGCCACCGCCCGGTCCAGCCACGGCGCGTCACCGGTCACCTCGTACGCGTCGAGGAAGGCGGCGGCCGCCTGCACGTTGTCGTCGAGCAGTCCGCCCGGCTCCCGGCGGCCGATCACGTGGGACATGCCCGTCCCCGCGTCCCACGCCGCCCGCCACACGTGCTCCAGCACGCGCAGCGCGTGCTCGTTGCATTCGGGGCGGTCGAGCACCGCGCCGGCCTGGAGGAACGCCCCGGCGAGCATGGCGTTCCAGTTGACGTAGGGTGTCGGGTCCACGAACGGCGCCGGCCGGCGGTCGCGTGCCGCCTTGAGCTTGCGCACCGCCTCCCGCAGCACGCGCCACTCGTCGTCGCCGACCGGGTCCCGGCTCCACCACAGGACGTTGCGCCGGGGGTCGTGGTGCATCTCGCCGTCCGCCTCGACGTCGTAGACGCGCCGCACGACGTCGAGCTCCTGACCGGTGAGCAGGGCCTGGGCCTCGTCCACCGTCCACGTCCAGTAGTTCCCGTCGTCGCCCGGGTCCACGTCGGCGTCCTGGGAGGTGAAGAACACCGCGCGCTCGCGGTCCGACAGCACGGCGAGCACCCAGTCCACGATCCCGGCGGCCACCTCGCGGAAGAGCGGGGTGCCGAAGGCGGCGTACGCGGCGCTGTAGGCCCGCAGCAGCTCCGCGTTGTCGTAGGCCATCTTCTCGAAGTGGGGCACGATCCACCGCTCGTCCACCGCGTAGCGGTGGAACCCGCCGCCGAGGTGGTCGTGGATGCCGCCGCGGGCCATGCCGGTCAGCGTCCGCTCCACCAGTTCACGCTGCCAGTC
>DASPFU010000029.1:0-5113 GCA_035620935.1 Gemmatimonadales bacterium | reverse complement strand
CTCCCGGTGGTGTGGGCGCTTCCGTGCCGCCACGTCGCGGATGCGGGGTCGGCGGCGTCCTGCGGTATGGGGTCCCACACCCAGCGCCGCCGACCGCTGCGCGCGTCGAACGCCTGCACTTCGCCGCTCGCCGGCGCGAGCCGGCTGTTGTCTCCGATGGCCGAGCCGACGATCACCCGACCGTTGACCACCACCGGGGGGGACGTGACCTCGTAGGCCGCCTCCTCGAACGGGGGCACGCGGAGCGTGGTCTTGAGGCGCACCGTGCCGCCGTCCCCGAAGTCACGGCAGGGGCGGCCGTCCTGCGCATCGAGGGCGATCAGGCGACCGTCGATCGTGGCGACGTAGATGCGCAGCCGGCAGGCGCTCGCGGGTGCCGCCGCCGAGTCGAGCCACGCCGCGACGCCCCGATTAGTGAAGTCGCCATACGTGATCGAGCGGTCGATGCCGGGGTCGAACACCCAACGCTCGGCACCGGTGGCGGCGTCGAGGGCGATGACCCGTCCCAGGGGCGTGCTGACGTACATCACCGCCCCGATCACGAGCGGGGTGACCTCGAGCGCGGTCTCCTCCTCGGTCGCGAAGCGCTCGGCCAGCTCACCGGTGTGGTAGGTCCACGCGACCTGCAGCCGCGCCACGTTGGTCCGGGTGATCTGCGTCAGCGGGGAGAACCGCGTTCCCGCGGGGTCGCCGCCGTAGGCCGGCCAGTCGGCGTCGCCGGCGGACTGCGCGAGGGCGGGGCCGGTCGCGCCGGCGACCAGCAGCCACGCCAAGGCTCCCGCGCGGCGCGTCGGTGTCGCGTAGTCCACGGGATTCCGGTCCTTTCCGGCGGCGGAGACTCCGCGTCGCCGAAATGTCGGGACCACCGCCGAGTTGTGCCAGGCCAGCCGTTCCGCTGCCAGGAGCCCACACCCCCTGTCTCCCTCTCCTTGGCGGGAGAGGGGGGACGCGCAGGGACTGAGGCGCTCAGTCTCGCGGGGCTCCGCGCGGGGGGGCAGCGGTGGCGGTCACGGCGGTGGCACCCACGGCGACGAGCGCCCCGTCGCGTCCCACCGATTGGACGCCGAGCAGCGTCACGGTCGGCGGGTTGGGGCCGAAGTACGCGGCCCCGGCGGCGCGCAGCGTGGCGAGGTCGGTCGGCTGGTAGTCGACGACGTAGATGGTGAGCGCGACGACGTCCGCAGGCGATGCCCCCGCTGCGCGCAGCACTGCGGTGAGATTGGCGAACGCGCGCTCGGCCTGCGCGCGGATGTCGGCGCCCACCAGGGTCCCGGCGCTGTCGACCGCGAGCTGACTGGTGACGTAGAGGGCCCGCCCCACGCGCACCGCCTGCGCGCCAAGGTCGGGGCGCGGCGTGCCGGGGGACGGGGGGAGGGACGTCTTGGGCTCCGGCGCCGGCATCACGCGCTGGCCGAATGCGGCCGGCTGCTGCCAGCGCAGCGCGTCCTCGCGCTGCCGGTCCGCGATGGCCCGCTGCTCCGTCTCCTTCCACTGTCGATAGCGGCGCGCCTGGTCGTCGGTGAGCAGGCTGCGCTGGGCGCGCTCGAACCGGTCCTGTTGATTCTTGAGGTACTTCCCCAGCTCCTGCAGGCGCTCGGCGTAGAAGGTCGCCGCGGCGCGGTCGCCCGAATCCAGGCGGTCGTTCATCTTGCCGGTCGTGACGCGCGCGCTGTCGCGTTGCGGTCGCGTGGCCACCATGAACGAGTCGTACGCCTGGGCGTAGCGGCCCGCCTGCTGGTCGGTGAGGTCGAGCAGCAGGCGCGCGGTCGCCGAATCCATCGGGCCTTCGAGCTCGAGGCCGGGGAGGTTCGGCGCCCGCAGCCCGGACCGCCCGTCCGGACCGCCCATGCCGCCGGGCGGGCCGCCGGGGACCCCCTGAGCCGATGCCATCGCCGGCGCGAGTGTGACCACTGCCAGCACGGCCATCGCACGTTTGGTCATTACCCCCCTCGATTCCCGAGCCGGTCGTCTGGTCGCGTAACTTGCCCCTGGCAACCACTGCTCGCTTGCCGTCTGGCAACTCCCCTTGGCGCTGCCTCCTGTTCTCTGTACCCCGAGGGGGTGCAGAATCTCCCTCCCGCGATTACAATCCCGTGGTCCCATGCGCCACTCGAAGCACTCCTGTGCCCGCGCGGCGGCCGCCCTGGCGGTCCTCGCTGCGACCGCCTGCTCGGGCGCCACCCACGAGGCGGCGGCGCAGGACGTCGCGCCTCCCGCGCGGCGCCCGCACACCGCCGCCGACGTCTCGTTCATGTCCGGCATGATCGTCCACCACACCCAGGCCGTGGTGATCGCCGGGTGGGCGCCGAGCCACGGCGCGAGCCCGGCGGTACAGCGCTTGTGCGAGCGGATCGTCGTGGGCCAGCAGGACGAGATCGCCATCCTGCGGCGCTGGCTCGTGGACCGCGGCGAGCCGGTCCCCACCGCCGATTCGTCGGATCACGCGATGCACCACCCGCCGGACATGCCCGGGATGCTGTCCCCCGAAGAGCTGGCGCAGCTCGACAGCGCGCGCGGCCCTGCGTTCGACCGGCTCTTTCTCACGCTGATGATCGCGCACCACCGGGGCGCACTGGTGATGGTCGATGGGCTGCTGGCCGCCCAGGGGGCGGGGCAGGACGAGACCGTCTTCCGGATCGCCTCCGACGTGCACGCCGACCAGTCGACCGAGATCCGCCGCATGCAGCAGATGCTCGCTGCCCTGCCGCCCGAGGGGCAGGGTCCCTGACCACCCCGCACTCCAGGAATCCCGCATGACCTTCGTCGCGAAGTCCCTGTCGCTCGGCGTCGCCCTCTTGTCCCTGGCCGGGTGCGCGTCGTCCCGCTCGTCGGCCGACACCGACGTGACGCCCGAGGAGCCCAGCGTCGACCCGCGGGTCGGCTTGCGCGCCGGACTGATGGACGCGGCCGAGGCCACGTGGAACCTGGAGGTGGTGTCGCGCACGCCGCCCGAGGACCCGTTCTCGCGCAACATGAACTCCGACCTGGCGTTCACGGGCCATTACGCCATCCAGGGCAACTTCAACGGCTTCCAGGTGTGGGACATCGAGGATCCGGAGAAGCCGGTCCTCGTCAAGGCGTACGTCTGTCCCGCGTCGCAGAGCGACGTCTCGGTCTACAAGCACCTGCTGTTCGTGTCCGCCGAGGACCTCGCCGCGCGGCTCGACTGCGGCACCCAGGGCGTGCACGACACGGTGAGCACCGACCGGATCCGCGGCATCCGCATCTTCGACATCAGCGACATCGCCGAGCCGAAGTACGTCGCCAACGTGCAGACGTGCCGCGGCTCGCACACGCACACGGTGGTGGAGGACGCGAACGACCCCGAGCACGTGTACGTCTACATCTCCGGGTCGGGGCCGGTGCGCTCCCCGAACGAGCTGGCCGGGTGCTCCCGCCTGCGCCCGTACGAGGACCCGAACTCGGCGCTGTTCCGCATCGAGGTGATCAAGGTGCCGGTGGCCCACCCCGAGCAGGCCGCCATCGTCACCTCGCCGCGGATCTTCGAGGGCCTGAGGGCGCCGGTGGCGCACGGTGAGGCGCCTCAGGACGTCGCCGCCGCCGCCGAAGCGGCTGCCACGGCGCGCGCCGCGGGTGCGTTCACCGTGGCGATCCAGGGCATGGAGTACGTGCTGCCGCCGCAGTTCGTCGCCCCGATGCTCGCCGACATCGTGCGGGCGCGGGGGGACTCGGGCGCGCCGACGGCCGCCGACTCGGCGGCATTGCGCGAGGCGCTCCCGGGGATCATGGCCCGGATGATGGGCGATGACGAAGGCGACACGATGCCCGACGGCACCCGCGCCGGGCCGTCCCAGTGCCACGACATCACGGTCTACCCGGCGATCGGTCTCGCGGGCGGCGCCTGCGGCGGGTACGGCCTGCTGCTCGACATCCGCGACCCGGCCAATCCGAAGCGGATCGACGCCGTGGCCGACTCGAACTTCGCGTACTGGCACTCGGCGACGTTCAACAACGACGGCTCCCGGATCCTCTTCTCGGACGAGTGGGGCGGCGGCGGCGGGCCCAAGTGCCGTGCCACCGACCGGCCCGAGTGGGGGGCGGATGCGATCTTCAGCGTGGCGGACAACCGTATGACCTTCGGTAGCTACTACAAGCTGCCGGCCCCGCAGACGGCCGCGGAGAACTGCGTGGCCCACAACGGGTCGCTGATCCCCGTCCCGGGGCGCGACATCATGGCCCAGGCCTGGTACCAGGGCGGCGTGTCGGTGTTCGAGTGGACCGATCCGGCGCACCCGCGGGAGATCGCCTTCTTCGACCGCGGCCCTGTGGACTCGACGCAGATCGGGATGGCCGGGTCGTGGTCTGCCTACTGGTACAACGGGTACATCTACAGCTCCGAGATCGGCCGCGGGCTGGACGTGCTGGAGCTGATGCCGAGCGCGCTCTTGTCGCAGAACGAGATCGACGCGGCGAAGTCGGTCGAGCTCGAGTACCTCAACGTCCAAGGCCAGCCGCGGTTCGTGTGGCCGGCGAGCTTCGCCCTGCCGCGCGCGTACCTGGACCAGCTCGCCCGCTCCGGTGGCTACGCGCCGGAGCGGATCTTCGCGGCGCGCAACTCGCTGGTGCTCGCCGAGGGCCAGGGAGGCGCGGCGCGCCAGGAGACGCTGAAGCGCCTCGCCGAGCGGTTGACCGCCGAAGCCGCCGCGGCCGCCGACCCGGCGAAGGTGCGGATGGTGGCGACCGCGGTCACGGAGCTGGCGACCGGGGAGCCGTGACCTCGGGGATGACGGGAACGGGCCGGTGAGACGACGGCTGCTGCTCATAGCGCTCGCGCTCGGTGCGGGCGCCCGGCAGTCGGCCGCGCAGGCGCTGTCCTATCCCCCCGCCCGGCGCGACAGCGTGGTGGACGTCTACCACGGCACGCGCGTCGCCGATCCCTACCGCTGGCTCGAGGAGCAGGACGACAGCGCCACGCGCGACTGGGTCGCGGCGCAGGGCCGGTTGACCGCCGGGTACCTGGACCGCCTCCCCCAACGCGCACCGATCCGACGGCGGCTGACCGCCCTGTGGAGCACGAGCCGCACCGACGTGCCGTGGCGCGAGGCGGGCAAGCTGTTCTTCACGGAGAACCGCGGCGATCAGCCCCAGCCGG
>DASPFU010000028.1:0-7915 GCA_035620935.1 Gemmatimonadales bacterium | reverse complement strand
AAGTTGGAGCGAGGGAGGCGGTAGAGCACGCGACCGGTGACCATCGTCATGCTGCCGTCCAGCGATAAGCCCGCGCCGGCACTGGCCGGGTCGTAGACGCGGATCCCCGAGAACCCGTACCCGCCCGCCACCTCGAAGCCGACCCCGCTCGCCAGCCAGTAGGTCAGCCGGCCGCCCAGCTCGGCGCCCGGGATCTGCTTCACCTTGATGTTGGAGCCGTCGTCGAGCAGGTCGTTGCTCAACGGCATCGCGGCGTAGTAGCTCCCGAAAAACGGCGTCAGCTCGAGCTTCGCCTGCGCCGCCGCGGGGGACGCCACCGCCGCGAACACCAGTACCGCCACCGCCACGCCCTGCACGACCGTCTTGCCTGTCATGAGACCTCCGTTGATCCACCCGTGAGTGTGTCCCGCGCGGCGGGCACCGCCCGCCTCAGCGCGTCGTGACCGGCGTCGGAGCCGCGCGGACCTCCGCGGTCCCGTCGCCGACCTGCCCTCGCGCATTGCCCCCCCAGCAGACCGCCTCGTCCCCGCGCGTCAGCGCGCAGGTGTGCGAGCCGCCCGCCGAGATGCTCCGCACGGCTCCCGCCGACACCTTGGTGGGCCGGGCCTTGGCAACCCTGGTGCCGTCTCCCAGCCGCCCGTCGGCGTTGTCGCCCCAGCAGTACCCTTCGCCCGCCGCGGTGACGGCGCAAGTGTGGCTGTTGCCGGCGTCCACGCTGGCGAACTGCACCCGCCCCGCGACCGCGACGGGCGTGGCGCGCTCTGTCTTCGAGCCGTCGCCCACTTCGCCGTAGCGGTTCTCGCCCCAGCAGTACACCGTCCCGTTCTGCCCCAGCGCGCACGCGTGCTTGGCGCCCGCCGTGATCGCCGTCGCCACGACCGGCAGGCTGACCTCGACCGGCTCGGACTGCGTCTCGCGGATGCCGCGCCCCAGCTGACCCGAGAAGCCGTCGCCCCAGCAGTGCACCTTTCCGGCCTGGGTCACGGCGCAGGTATGGTCGCCGCCCGCGGCCACCGCGCGGAACTTGAGGTTGCCCTTCACGAGCCGCGGGGTGGCGCCGCCGCGGGTCGTCCCGTCGCCCAGCTGGCCCACGCCGTTGTCGCCCCAGCACCAGAGCTGGCCGTCCGCCGCGATCGCGCAGGTGTGCCGGGCGCCGGCGGAGATGGCCGTGTAGCTGCGGCCGCCCGCGACCGTCACCGGCTGCCGCTCGCCGGGGCCGCCAAGCTGGCCGTTACGGTTCTGTCCCCAGCAGACCGCCGTGCCGCCCTCGATCAGCGCGCAGGTGTGCCCGCCGCCGGCGGTGAGGTGCGTGGCCCCGCGCGGCGCCGAGAGCACCCCGGCCCGCTCCGTCTGCTGGCCGCTGCCGCCGTCGCCGAGCTGCAAGGCACTGTTCGAGCCCCAGCAGGACACGCTGCCCGACGCCGTGATTCCGCAGGTGTGCTGGCCTCCCGCGGCGATCGCCCGGCGGGGCAGGGCGGCGGCCGCGCCGGCGGAGGGCGGGGTCCCGCCGCCCAAGGGAGGGACGACGGGCGGTGGCGCGCCGCGGGGCGCCTCCACCGTGACGGTGACCGTCGTCGTGCGGCCCTCCGCCGCGGCGGTGATGGTCGCGGACCCCGGCCCCACGGCGGTGACCTGCCCCGTGCGGGACACGGTGGCGACGGCGGGGTTGCTGCTCGTCCACGTGATCGGCCGGTCGAGCGCCCGGCCCTGCGCGTCACGGATTCCCGCCTGCAGCTGCGCGGTCCCACCCACCTGCAGGCCGGGGGGCGGCGCGACGGTCAGGGCCGCGATCGCCGCCGCGACCGGAGCCGCCGGTGCCGACACGATCACGATCGCCGTGCCGGTCACGTTGTCGATCCGGGCCGTGATGGTGGCGCGCCCGGCGTCGCCGGCGATGAGGCGGCCCGCGCTGCTCACCGCCGCCACGTCTTCGTTGCTCGACGTCCAGGTGATGGTGCGTCCGGCCAGGGTGCCGCCGCGGCGGTCGCGCGCCGTGGCGGTGAGCTGGGAGCGGCCGCCCGGAGGGAGCGTTACTTCTGCGGGAGTCACCTGCACGGCCGCGACGGCGGGCGGCGTCACCGTGACGCGCACGCTCGTACGGCGGCCCTCCGACACGGCGGTCACCGTCGCGGTGCCCTCCCGCAGGGCCGCGACGACGCCGGCCTCGCTCACGGACGCAACTTGGGGCGCGCTGCTGGACCACTGGATCGCACGGCCGCCGAGCGTGGTGCCGCGTGCATCCTGCGGCGCCGCGACGAGCGGGAGCGAGTCACCCAGGGCGACCGAGGCCGGGTTGGGCGTCACCGCGACGGTCGCCACCGGCGTCACCGTCTCGGTCACCGTGATGGTGGCCGTGCCGCTCCGGCGTTCGCTCGTGGCGGTCACCGTCAGGGTGCCGGCCTTGCGCGCGGTGACCACGCCGTCCGGCCCGACCCGCGCGACGGCGGTGTCGGAAGCCTGCCAGGTCACCGGGCGGCCCGTGAGCACGTTCCCTTGCGCGTCCGCGAGTCCCACCGTGAGCTGCACCGACCCGCCGACGTTGGTCGAGGTGGGCGAGGGGGACACGCGGACCGAGGCGACGGGCGCGGGGGCCGGCGGCGTGACCGCCACGGAATCCGCGGCTCCCGGCTCCCGGCTCCCGGCTCCCGGCCCGGCCAGGAAGTACCACGCACCCGCGCCGGCGAGCGCCACCACGGCGACGCCGGCGACGAGCGGCACGGCGCTGCGGCGCGGCGGTGGTTCCTCCATGGACCGCGGCGGCTTGGCCGGGCGGGGAGGCTCGATCGCGGGCGGCGGCGTAGTGGCCTTCACGGGCCGCGGCGGCGTCGGCACGGGTGGCGCGGCCCGCGGGGGCACCGCGGGCGTGATCGTGGTCGGCGCCTCGGCGAGGTGTGGATCCGAGATCACCGTGGGCGCCTCGGAGACCGGCGGCGCGGGCACCGGCGTGCGGGGCGGCGGCGGGACGACGGGGGTCGTCGGCGCGGCTGGCGCGGCCGGGGCTGGAGTCCGGGCGCCAGGCGCGGGAGTCGCGGTCGCCGGGGGCCGGGGCGCCGGAGTCGCCGGCGCGGGGGTGGCGGGGGGAGCGGTGACGGCCGAGCCGCCGCCGGTCGGGAGGGGGCTCGCGGGGGTGTGCACCCGGGCCAGCACCTCGGCGCCCGCGCCCTCGCGCGCCAACGCTTTCATCTGGCGACGGATCGGATCGTCCTTGCGGAGCGTGGGCGTACCGATCGCGTCGATGGCGTCCTCGACGCTCGCGAAACGGTCCTCCGCCTTCTTGCCGAGCATCCGCAGCACCGCCGCCTCGATCTCCGGCGGGCAATCGGGACGCAGCTCGCGGATCGGCCGGGGTGGATCGTTGAAGTGCTGCCACATCACGCCCATCACCGAGTCCGCCTGGAACGGGACCTGGCCGGTCAGCATCTCGTAGGCGACGATGCCCAGCGAGTACTGGTCCGACGCGGCGGTGATCTCCTTGGCGGCACACTGCTCGGGGCTCATGTACGACGGCGTCCCCACGGTGACGCCGGTCATCGTGAGGTGTTGCGCGTCCGCGACCTTGGCGATCCCGAAGTCGGTGACCACCGCCCACCCGTCCTCGTCCAGCATGATGTTGGCGGGCTTGATGTCGCGGTGGATGGTGCCCTGATGGTGGGCGTAGTCGATGGCGCCGCCCGACTGGTGCAGGATCGTCTGGAACATCGGGATCGGCAGCGGGCCGATGCGCTTGATGATCTCGTCGAGCGAGCGGCCCTTGACGAACTTCATCACGAAGAAGATGAAGGGCGTCTCGCGCACGGCGTAGATCGGGATGATGTGCGGGTGGCTGAGCGCCGCCGCGGTCCGGGCTTCGCGCTTGAACCGCTCGACCATCTGCGCGCCGGTGCCGACGAGCGACGGGTTCATCACCTTGATCGCGACCTTGCGGCCGAGCGCGATGTCGTGGGCGAGGTAGACCGTCGCCATCCCGCCGCGCCCCAGCTCGCCGTAGACCTCGAATTCGCCCACGGTGGCGCGTTTCAACCGCTCGAGCAGCTCGGCCTGGGGGTCGGGCGGGGCGGAGGCGGCCATCGCCACGGTGGCGAGGGCCGCCTGCTCCCCCGAGACGTCGGTGCCGCAGCGGGTGCAGTAACGGGCGCCGGGGGCGAGCGGCTCGCCGCAGCGGGGGCAGGTCAGCGCGGTGGTCATGGGTCCGGTGGAATCCTGCGCAATCTACTGCACGGCGGCCCGTGGTGCCAAACCGTTGGCTGTTGGCTGTTGGCTGTCGGCTGATGGCCTACAGCCTACAGCCTACAGCCTACAGCCTACAGAGGGTAGATTGTCACCCATGACCACCACGCTTCCCCGGGCGGGAGGTCCGCCGGCGCGCGCCGAGCGCGAACGCGCGGTGATCCGCTTCGCGGGCGACTCGGGCGACGGGATGCAGCTCACCGGGGCCCGGTTCACGCTCGAGGCGGGTCTCGCCGGCAACGACCTCGCCACCTTTCCCGACTTCCCGGCCGAGATCCGTGCCCCCGCCGGCACGACCTTCGGGGTGTCCGCCTACCAGATCCAGCTCGGGGCCACCGAGGTCAGCACCCCGGGCGACGACCTGGACGTGCTCGTCGCCATGAACCCGGCGGCCCTCAAGGTCAATCTGGCCGACCTCCACGCCGGGGGCCTCGTGCTGGTGGACACCGCGGCGTTCGGCGAGCGCAATCTCCGCAAGGCCGGCTATGCCGCGAGCCCGCTCGACGACGGGTCGCTCGACGCGTACCACGCGCTCAAGCTGGACATCACCCGGCTCACCGCCGAGGCGGTGAAGGAAAGCGGGATCAGCTCGCGCGAGGCGCTGCGCTGCCGGAACATGTGGGCGCTGGGTCTCGTCCTCTGGATGTACGGGCGCGACCGTCAGGCGACGATCGACTGGCTGACCCGCAAGTTCGCGCCGGACCCGGATGTCCAGCGGGCCAACATCGCGGCGCTCAACGCCGGGCATGCGTTCGGCGAGACGGTGGAGGTGGACGAGCCGCTGCCCGCGTTTGCGATCGCGCGCGCGGCGCAGTCGCCCGGCACCTACCGGACGGTGTCCGGGACGGACACGCTCACCTGGGGCCTCGTGGCGGGCGCGCGCTCGGCCGGGCTCGATCGCCTGGTATTCGCCTCGTACCCGATCACCCCCGCGTCCCCGCTGCTCCACACGCTCGCGACGCTCAAGTCCCACGGCGTGGTGACCTTCCAGGCGGAAGACGAGATCGCGGCGGTGTGCGCGGCGATCGGCGCGTCCTACGCGGGCGCGCTGGGCGTCACGTCGAGCTCGGGGCCGGGGATCGCCCTCAAGACGGAGGCGCTGGGGCTCGCGGTGGCAGCGGAGCTGCCGCTGGTGGTGATCAACACGCAGCGGGCCGGGCCATCCACCGGGATGCCGACCAAGGTCGAGCAGTCGGACCTGTTCCAGGCGGTCTACGGTCGCAACGCCGACGCCCCGCTCGCCGTGCTGGCGGCGGCGACGCCGGGCGACTGCTTCGAGGTGGGCATCGAGGCCGTGCGGCTCGCCACGAAGTACATGACGCCGGTGATCGTGCTGTCGGACGGGTTCCTGGCGAACGCATCCGAGCCCTGGCGCCTGCCGGACCTGGACCGGCTGCCGCGCTTCCCGGTGCGATTCCGGATCGAGCCCGAGGGGTTTCACCCCTTCGTGCGCGACCCGGTCACCCTGGCGCGGGCCTGGGCGGTGCCCGGCACGCCGGGTTTGGCGCACCGGATCGGCGGCCTCGAGCGCGCGTACGACACGGGCCACATCTCCTACGATGCGGACAACCACCAGAAGATGACCGACGTGCGGGCTGCCAAGATCGACGGCATCGCGAACGACGTGCCGCTCCAGACGGTGGCGCAGGGCGAGGAGACCGGGGACCTGGCGGTGGTGGGGTGGGGGAGCACGTTCGGGGCGATCGAGGAAGCGGTGCGGGCGCTGCGCGCCGAGGGCCACCGCGTGTCGCACGTGCACGTGCGCTATCTCCATCCGTTCCCGCGCAACCTCGGCGAGGTGCTGGCGCGGTTCCCGCGCCTCCTCGTGCCGGAGCTGAACACCGGGCAACTGCTCGCGCTGCTGCGTGCCCGATACCTCGTGCCGGCGGTCGGCCTCAACAAGGTCGCGGGCCGGCCGTTCCGGGTGGCCGAGATCGCGGACGCGGTCCGGGCCCGTCTGGAGGACCGATGACCGCCACCGCGCCGCTCGCGGCGAAGGACTTCGCGTCGGACCAGGAGGTGCGCTGGTGCCCCGGGTGCGGGGACTATGCCATCCTCAAGGCGATGCAGCGCACCCTGGCGGAGGTGGGGGCCGATCCGGCGCGGACGGTGTTCGTGTCGGGGATCGGATGCGCGGCGCGGTTCCCGTACTACGTGGCCACCTACGGGTTCCACACGATCCACGGGCGGGCGCCGGCGATCGCGACGGGGGTCAAGCTCGCGAACCCCGCGCTCGACGTGTGGGTGATCGCCGGGGACGGTGACGCGCTGTCGATCGGCGGCAACCACACGCTGCACCTGCTGCGGCGCAACGTGGACGTGCAGTTCCTGCTCTTCAACAACGAGATCTACGGACTCACCAAGGGGCAATACTCGCCGACGTCTCGCCGCGGGACACGCTCGCCGTCCACGCCGCAAGGCTCGGTCGAGAGCCCGGTATCGCCGGTGCAGTTCGCCCTCGGCGCGGGGGCCCGGTTCGTGGCGCGCGCCGTGGACACGCAAGCTGCGGAGCTGGTCGAGGTGCTGAAGCGGGCCCACGCGCACCGCGGCGCGTCGTTCGTCGAGGTGTTCCAGAACTGCGTCGTGTTCAACGACGGCGTGTTCGCCGACTTCACCGCGAAGGAGGCGGTGCCCGAGCGCCAGCTGTTCGTGCGCCATGGCGAGCCGCTCGTGTTCGGGCCGCGCAAGGACCGGGGCCTGCGGCTCGATCCGCGGCGCCTCGCGCTCGAGGTGGTGCCCGTGGGGGAGGGGGGCGTGACGGCGGCCGAGGTGCTGGTGCACGATGAGCGCAACCGGGTGCTGGCCGACCTGCTGGCGGGAATGCAGCCGCCCGACTTCCCGGTGGCGCTGGGAGTGCTGTACTGCGATCCGAGCCCCACCTACGAGAGCGGCGTGTTCGGGCAGGTGGACCAGGCCCGGGCGACCCAACCGGCGCCGCAAGTCGCCGATCTGCTGCGCAAGGGGCCGACGTGGGTGGTGGACTGAGAAGCAGATGGCTGTAGGCAGTGGGCAGCGGACGCCGCTGCCGGCTGCTGTCTGCTGTCTGCGGACTGCTGACTGCCGGGGCGGTGGGGGCGGCAGGGGGGCTATCTCATTGTCCCGCCCCCCCTTGACCCGGGTCTGGAGTGCCGCTAGTATCCCCGTCCTGCCGGGGAAGTTTTTTCCGGCCGCTCTTTGAGAACTGACGATCGAGGGTGTGGAGTGCGGCCCCGATGATGCGATGGGTGGTCAGACATCCAGCGCGAGGGGTTTCAAACTCTGAATGTGAGAACGGACGACGAGTAACCAGCGTCGTTTGGACGAGTCACACATCGAATTCTTCTATTGGAGAGTTTGATCCTGGCTCAGGACGAACGCTGGCGGCGTGCTTAACACATGCAAGTCGTACGGGACCGGGGGCAACTCCGGTTCAGTGGCGAACGGGTGCGTAACACGTGAGAAACTTTTCCGACGGTGGGGGATAGCCGGCCTAACGGCCGGGTAATACCGCGTACGCTCTTCCGGGGGCATCCCTGGGAGAGGAGAGCAGCCGCAAGGTTGCGCCGATGGAGAGTCTCGCGGCCTATCAGCTAGTTGGCGGGGTAACGGCCCACCAAGGCGACGACGGGTAGCTGGTCTGAGAGGATGGCCAGCCACATTGGGACTGAGACACGGCCCAGACTCCTACGGGAGGCAGCAGTGGGGAATA
>DASPFU010000027.1:0-2469 GCA_035620935.1 Gemmatimonadales bacterium | reverse complement strand
CCGGACGGCTGGCCCGCCAGGCCGCCGGTTCCTGCCTGCTGCAGTTCGGCGAGACCGTGGTGCTCGCCACCGTGACCGTGTCGGACTCGATCTCCGCCCTGCCGTACTTCCCCCTCACCGTCGAGTATCGCGAGAAGAGCTACGCCGCGGGCAAGATCCCCGGCGGGTTCCTCAAGCGCGAAGGCCGGCCTTCCGACCACGAGATCGTGTCGGCGCGGGTGATCGACCGGTCGATCCGGCCGCTGTTCCCCGAGGGCTTCAAGAACGAAGTCCAGGTCTTCGTGTACGTGCTGTCGGCCGACCAGGAGAACGACGCCGACGTGCTCGGCGTGACGGCCGCGTCGGCGGCGCTCACGATCTCGAAGGTGCCATGGAGCGGCCCCATCGCCGCCGTGCGCGTGGGTCGAGTGGAGGGCGCCTGGATCCTGAACCCGACCTTCCAGCAGCTCGAGTTCTCCGACGTGGACATCGTCGTGTCCGGCTCCCGCGACTCGATCGTGATGGTCGAGGGCGGCGCGCTGGAGCTGTCGGAGCCGGAGATCGTGAAGGGGCTCGAGGTGGCCCAGCGGGGCATCGGCGAGCTGCTCGCGATCGCGGACGAGCTCACCGGCGCGATGCGGCAGCCGAAGATGGAGTGGACCAGGGTCCAGCCGCCCGAGGCGCTGGTGGCGCGGGTGCGGGAGGTGGCGGCCGCCCGGGTGACGGAGGCGCTCAACCTGCCCGAGAAGCACGAGCGTGCCCAGGCCCTCGCCGCGCTGCGCGCGACGATCCAGGGCGAGCTCTCGGCCGAGTTTCCGGACAACGTGAAGGACGTCGGCACGGCGATCGAGGACATCGAGTACCACACGATGCGCGAGCAGGTGCTGGCGCGCGGCGAGCGTATCGACGGCCGTGGCCCGGACGATATCCGCGGGATCGCGTGCGAGGTGGGCCTGCTGCCCCGAACCCACGGGTCGGCGCTGTTCACCCGGGGCCAGACGCAGGCGCTCGTGTCGGTGACGCTGGGCTCGGTGGACGACGAGCAGCGCATCGATTCGATCGACGTGGCCGAGGAGACGACCAAGTCGTTCATGCTGCACTACAACTTCCCGCCGTTCTCGACCGGCGAGGTGAAGCCGGTGCGCGGCACGTCGCGGCGCGAAGTGGGGCACGGGGCGCTGGCGGAGCGGGCGCTGCAGGCGGTGCTGCCCCCCTACGACCAGTTCCCCTACACCATCCGCATCGTGTCGGACATCCTCGAGTCGAACGGCTCGTCCTCGATGGCGACCGTGTGCGGCGGGTCGCTCGCCCTGTACGACGCCGGTGTGCCGGTGCAGTCGCCGTGCGCGGGGATCGCGATGGGGCTGATCAAGGAAGGCGACCGCGTCGCCGTCCTCACCGACATCCTGGGCACCGAGGACCACCTCGGTGACATGGACTTCAAGGTCGCCGGGACGCGGGCGGGCGTGACGTCGATCCAGATGGACATCAAGATCGGCGGGCTCGACTTCGCCATCGTGAGCCAGGCGCTCGACAAGGCGCGGGTCGCCCGGATCCACATCCTGGACATCATGGACCAGGCGCTCGCGGCGCCGCGGTCGCAGCTGTCCAAGCACGCCCCGCGGATCATCACGCTGCAGATCCCGCCGGACCGCATCGGCGAGCTGATCGGCCCCAAGGGCAAGAACATCCGCGCCCTGCAGGAGCAGACTGGCGCCCAGATCAACGTCGACGACTCGGGGACGGTGACGATCTCGTCCGTGGGCGGCGGGGGCGAGAAGGCGCGGGACCTGATCGGCCAGATGTTCCAGACCCCCGACGTCGGTGCGGTCTACGAGGGCGTGGTGAAGAGCACCACCGCGTTCGGCGCCTTCGTCGAGATCCTTCCCGGGGTCGAGGGGCTGCTGCACATCTCCGAGCTGCAGCACGGCCGCACCGAGCGGACCGAGGACGTGGTGAAGAAGGGCGACAGCGTCCGGGTCAAGCTGCTCGAGGTCGACGAGCGCGGCCGCATGCGGCTCTCCCGGAAGGCGCTGCTCGAGAAGGCCTGAGGCGGCGGGCGTGGACACCGTCCGCCTCGACCGCGACGTCCGGCGCACCATCGCGCCGAACGGCGTCACGGTCCTGACCGAGCACGTAGCCGGCGTCCGGTCGGTCGCCGTGGGCGTCTGGGTCCGCACGGCGAGCGCCCACGAGGCGCGGACGCAGATGGGCATCTCCCACCTGCTCGAGCACATGGTGTTCAAGGGGACCGAGCGGCGCAGCGCGCGGGAGATCGCGCTGGCGCTCGAGTCCCGCGGCGGCGCGCTCGACGCCTACACGTCCCGTGACACCACCGCGTTCCAGGCCCGCGTGCTGGACCGCGACCTGCCGCGCGCCATCGACGTCCTCACCGACGTCGTCCGCCGTCCGGTGCTGCGCGAGAGCGACCTCGAGCCCGAGCGCAACGTGATCCTCGAGGAGATCAACACCGTCCTCGACACCCCCGAT
>DASPFU010000026.1:0-9648 GCA_035620935.1 Gemmatimonadales bacterium | reverse complement strand
CTCGGACGTCACGGTGGACGACATCCGCCGGGAGTTCGGCAGCGAGGTGGCGGACCTGGTCGACGGGCTCACCAAGATCGCGAGCCTGACGTTCCGCAGCACCGAGGAGGAGCAGGCGGAGAACTACCGCAAGCTGCTGCTGTCGATCGCCCGCGATGCGCGGGTGATCATCATCAAGCTGGCCGACCGGCTCCACAACATGCGCACGCTCGAGTTCCTGCCGCCGGAGAAGCAGCGGCGCATCGCGCTCGAGACCCGGGAGATCTACGCGCCGCTGGCCCACCGGTTCGGCATGGCGGGCGTCAAGGCAGAGCTCGAGGACCTCGCCTTCAAGGTGCTCGAGCCGGACGACTGTGCGGCACTGGTGCGCCAGGTACGGGCGAAGCAGGAAGAGCGCGAGCAGACCATCGAGCGGCTCGCGGGTCCCCTCGCCGAGGAGCTGACCCGCGCCGGGATCACCGGGTTCGAGATCACGGGCCGCCCCAAGAACCTGTGGTCCATCTACCGCAAGATGAAGATGCGGGAGAAGCCGTTCGAGGAGATCTACGACCTGCTCGCGATGCGGGTGCTCGTCAACACCGTCGCCGAATGCTATCAGGTGCTGGGCGTCATCCACCACAAGTGGACGCCGCTGCAGGAGCGCATCAAGGACTACATCGCCAGTCCCAAGTCCAACGGCTACCAGTCGCTGCACACCACGGTGTTCGGGCCGGGCGACCGGATGTACGAGATCCAGATCCGCACGCGCGACATGCACCGCACGGCGGAATACGGCATCGCGGCGCACTGGCTGTTCAAGGAAGGGAAGGCCCCCGACGAGCTCGACCGTCACCTCGCGTGGTTCCGGCAGCTGATCGAGCTGCAGCAGGACACGCATGGTCCCGAGGAGTTCCTCGAGTTCCTCAAGGTCGACCTCTACCAGGACGAGATCTTCGTCTTCACGCCGCGCGGGGACGTGAAGCGGCTCCCCAAGGGCGCCACGCCGATCGACTTCGCCTTCGCGGTCCATACCGAGGTGGGACTGCACTGCCAGGGCGCCCGCATCAACGGCCGCATCGCGCCGCTGCACCGCCCCATCAAGAACGGCGACTCGGTCGAGATCCTCACCAGCACGCAGGCGCGCCCGTCGCAGGACTGGCTGGGGCACGTGCACACCGGCCGGGCCCGCACCAAGATCCGCCAGTGGGTGCGCCAGGAGGAGCACGCCCGCAGCCTCGAGCTGGGCCGCGAGCTGCTCGAGCGCGAGGTGCGCCGCCGGCGGCTCTCCCCGCCGACCGACGACCAGCTGGAGCGGGCGGCGACCACCCTGTCCATCGGCTCGCCCGAGCAGCTCATCGCCGCCATGGGCCGCGGCGACCTGGCGCACGGCCAGGTGATGCGCGCCCTCTATACGGACCTGAGCGCGGAGGCGCTCGAGCCTCCACACCCCACCGGGTTCGGCCGACTGATGCAGCGGCTGCGGCTGGGGCGCGGCATTCGCGTCCAGGGCGTGGACGGCCTCCTCGTCCGCTACGCCCAGTGCTGCCAACCGGTGCCCGGGGACGCCGTGGTGGGATACGTCACCCAGGGGCGCGGCATCTCGATCCACCGCGCCGACTGCCCCAACCTGCTGACCATCGCGGCCGGGGCCGAACGCCGGGTGGAGATCGACTGGCAGGAGACGGAAGGGGAGACGTTCGTCGTGCGCCTCAGCGTCCGCGGCGAGGACCGCCGCGGGCTGTACGCCGACATCTGCCACGCCGTCAGCGCGACGGGGACCAACATCCGCTCCGCGGAGCTGTTCTCCAAGGACGCGCTGGTGCGCGGCGCGGTGCTCGTCGAAGTCGAGAACCAGGCGCAGCTCAACAAGGTCCTGCGGGGTGTCCGGCGCGTGAAGGGCGTGCTGGAGGTGATGCGGCACGAAGCCGGCGTCCACGTCGACCCTGGCGTCGGTTAGCTTTCCACGGATGGGCTTCGAACTCGTTTCCCCGCATTCCCCGGCGGGTGACCAGCCGCGCGCCATCGCGGAGCTCGGCGCCGGGCTGGCACGGGGCGACCACTACCAGACCCTGCTCGGCGTCACCGGCTCGGGCAAGACGATGACGATGGCGCACGTCATCGCGGCGTACGGCCGGCCCACCCTGGTGCTGTCGCACAACAAGACCCTGGCGGCCCAGCTGTACGGGGAGCTCAAGGCGTTCTTCCCCCGGAACGCCGTCGAGTTCTTCATCTCGTACTACGACTACTACCAGCCCGAGGCCTACGTCCCGGCGACGGACACCTACATCGCCAAGGACTCGTCGATCAATGCGGACATCGACGCCCTGCGGCTGCGCGCCACGTCCAGCCTGATGGAGCGGGAGGACGTGGTGATCGTCGCGAGCGTCTCGGCGATCTACGGGCTGGGGGACCCGGAGCTCTACCGTCAGCTCCTCGTCACGGCCGACGTGGGGCAGGACCGCGGCCGCGATACGCTGCTCGAGGACCTGGTGCGCATCCAGTACCAGCGCAACGACGTCTCCTTCGACCGGGGGACCTTCCGGGTCCGGGGCGACACGATCGAGGTGTTCCCTGCCTATGACGAGCAGGCGGTGCGCATCGAGCTGTGGGGCGACCAGGTGGAGCGGATCGCCAAGATCGATCCGCTCACCGGCCGCACCATCGCCGAGCTGCGACGCTGCGCCATCTACCCGGCGACGCACTTCGTCACCCAGCGGGAGAACGTCGAGCGGGCCGTTACCGCGATCCGCGCGGAGCTGCGGGACCGGCTCGCGGAGCTGCGGGCGCAGAACAAGCTGCTCGAGGCGCAGCGCCTCGAGGGCCGGACCGGCTTCGACGTCGACATGCTGCTCGAGGTCGGGCGGTGCACCGGGATCGAGAACTACTCCCGGCACCTCACGGGACGGGCACCGGGCGAGCGGCCCGCCTGCCTGCTCGACTATTTCCCGGTTGACTGGCTCTGCGTGATCGACGAATCGCACCAGTCGCTCCCTCAGCTCGCCGGGATGTACGAGGGCGATCGCTCGCGCAAGCAGACGCTGGTGGACTACGGGTTCCGGCTGCCGTCGGCGCTGGACAATCGCCCCCTGCGGTACGACGAATTCCTCGGCCTCGTCCGCCGCACGATCTACGTGTCGGCCACCCCCGGGACCGAGGAGCTCGAGCGCTCGGGCGGCGTCGTGGTGGAGCAGATCATCCGGCCGACGGGGCTCGTGGACCCGGAGGTCGACGTGCGCCCGGTGAAGGGACAGGTGGACGACCTGCTGCACGAGATCCGGCAGCGTGAACAGCGCAACGAGCGCGTGCTCGTCACGACGCTCACCAAGCGCATGGCCGAGGACCTCACCGACTACCTCCAGCAGCACGGTGTGCGGGTGCGTTACCTGCATTCGGAGATCGACGCGATCGAGCGGGTCGAGATCATCCGGGGCCTGCGGCTCGGGGAGTTCGACGTGCTGGTAGGGATCAACCTGCTGCGCGAGGGGCTCGATCTGCCGGAGGTGTCCCTGGTGGCGGTGCTGGACGCGGACCAGGAGGGGTTCCTGCGGTCGGACCGCTCGCTCATCCAGACCGTCGGACGCGCGGCGCGCAACCTCCAGGGGCGGGCGGTGCTGTACGCGGACCGCCTCACGGGGTCGATGCAACGGGCGCTCGGCGAGATGGACCGGCGGCGATCCCTGCAGCAGGCGTACAACGCCGCCCACGGCGTGGTGCCGCGGTCGATCGTCAAGAGCGTGGGGGACATCCGCTTCGTGACCCGGTTCGCCGATGCGCGGGCGCGCGGGGGAACCCCGGCCGCCGCGGCGCGGCCCGCCGACGCCCGCGAGCGCGAGGCCCTCGTCCGGCTCCTCGAGCAGCAGATGCAGGCAGCGGCCGAGGCGCTCGATTTCGAGCTGGCCGCCGTGCTGCGGGACCAGATTCTCGAGCTCCGGGCGGAAGGCGACCCGGTCCGCCATGCGGCTGCGCGCCGACGAGCTCAGCCGGCTCGGTGAGGCGGTGGGGCGGACGCTCCGCGGGCCCGCCGTGCTCGGCTTCTCGGGCGACCTCGGCGCGGGCAAGACCACCCTCATCCAGGCGATCTGCCGCGGGCTGGGCGCCGAGCGGGCGGCCACCAGTCCCACGTACGCGCTGGTGCACCGCTACGACGCGCCCGGCACGGTGGTCTACCACGTGGACTGCTACCGGCTGCGGGCGCCCGACGAAGCGCGCGATCTCGGGTTCGACGACATGGTCCGGGAAGGGGCCGTCGTGCTGATCGAATGGCCGGAGCGCGCCGGCGGATGGGCACCGCCGCTCGATCGCCACTTCCGGCTGGCCCACGACGCCGACCCCGAGGTGCGCCAGGTGGACGAGACGTGACCCGCCCCTGGCTCGGCATCGACACCGCCACCGACCGCGCCACCGTGGCCCTGGGGGACGCCGGCGCGCCGTGGGAGCACGCGGCCCTGGACGGCGCCCGCCGGCAGGCGGCGGGCCTGCTCCCGCTGGTGGACGGCGTGTTGCGCCGGGCGGGCGTCCGCCTTCCCGACCTCGCGGGCATCGTCGTGGGCGACGGACCCGGGTCCTTCACGGGCCTGCGGGTGGGGTGGGCGCTGGCGCGCGGCCTCGCCCACGAGCGAGGCATCCCGCTCTTCGCCGTGCCATCCCTGATGGCGCACGCGCGCTCGGCCGCCCTCGCCGCGGGCGTCGGCGCGCGGCCCGTGGCGGCCTGCTTCGACGCGCTGCGCGGGGAGGTCTTCGCGGGCGTCTACCGGTTCGACGGCGACCGCGCCCGGACGCTGCTCGCGCCGGAGGTGCGCACCGTCGCCGAGCTGGTCCGGCGGTCGCCCGAGCCCCCGGTCCTCGCCACCGGCGACGGCGCGGCGCGCTACGCGGACGAGATCGCGCGCTGGACCGGCGCGGCGCCCGTCGTGCTGGCGGACAGTGCCCCGCCCGCGGCGTGGAGCCTGATCGCGCTCGGCGCCGCAGCCCGCGCGCTCACCGACCCGGCGACGGCGGAGCCCGCATACGGGCGGCCCGCCGAGGCGCAGGCCAAGTGGGAGGCGCGTCACGGACGCCCCCTGCCGCATCCGCCCCGCTGAGTCGGGCGACCTCGCCCAGGTTCACGCCATCGAGCGCGCCGCGTTCAGCGATCCGTGGAGCGCGGTCCAGCTGCGCGAATGTCTCGACGGCGGACTCGATTTCTTGGTCGCGGAGCGCGACGGCCGCGTCGTCGGATACGTGGTGGCCGTGCGTGCCGCCGACGAGGCCGAGATCCTCAACCTGTGCGTCGCGCCCGCCGCGCGCCGCTCCGGGACCGGACGAGCGCTGGTGCGGGCGATCCTGCGCCGCGTCGCGGCGCTCGGCGCGCGGGCGGCGTACCTCGAGGTGCGAGACTCGAACCAGGCCGCGCGGCGATTGTACGAGGCGGAGGGCTTCGCGCCGGTCGGTCGCCGGAGGGGCTATTACCGCCGGCCGGTGGAGGACGCGATTGTCCTGCGGTCTGCCATCCTGACAGACCGAGGCGATGCGTAACTCTAACCCAAGCGGCGTATCTTTGATTGACAGAATGACTTGCGATTCATATACTGTGGGCCATCCTTGGCCCCGCCCGCCTAGTTCGTGGAGGTCGCTGTGAGCCGGAGTCTCAATAAGGTCATGCTGATCGGCAATCTGGGGGCGGATCCGGAGGTGCGGACCACGTCGAATGGGGCCAAAGTGGCCACGCTGTCGCTGGCCACCGGCCGCCAGTGGACCGGCCAGAGTGGGGAGAAACAGGAGAAGACCGAGTGGCACCGGGTCATCTGCTGGAACAACAAGGGCGCGCAGCTGGCCGACGTCGCTGAGCGGTTTCTCAAGAAGGGCGATCGGGTGTACGTCGAGGGGCGGATCGAGTACCGCACCTGGGAGGACCGCGAGAAGCAGACGCGGTACACGACTGAGATCATCGCGCGTGAGCTGATCATGCTGTCGCCCAAGGGGGGCGGTGACGGCGGCGGGGAGTTCCCCCGCGCCAAGGCCGCGGCCAAGGTGGCGCCCGAGGGCCGGTCCGAGTCTCTCGAGGCCTTTCCGGAGGCGTTGGATGCGGAGGATGACGATCTACCGTTCTGAGGGGCGGGTGCTGCTGCTGATGGCGGCGGCTCTGCTCGCGAGCCCGGTGGTGCGGGGCCAGGAGCCCGTGCAGGGCGGCGTGGCCGCCGTCCCCGCGTCCCACACCGTGGTGGAAGGCGAGACCCTGTGGGAGATCGCCCAGCTCTACTACGCGGACCCGCTGCTGTGGCCGGAGATCTACCGGCTCAACACCGCCGTCGTGGAGGATCCGCACTGGATCTACCCCGGCGAGGTGCTGACCCTGTCGCAGACCCTGGCGCAGGGTGGGGGCGAGCCGGACGTGGTCGCGCAGCGTGAGCCGGCCGACACGCTGCAGGCCGAGCTGGGGGACACGCTGCTCGTGCCGGAGCCCCCCCCGCTGGGCGACACCACGGAGACGCAGGAGTCGATGTTCGACCGGCGTCCCAATGCGCAGCAGCAGGTGGAGCGCTCGCTGTCGGTCTACCTGGAGCAGCCTTATCGCCCGGTGCGCCGCGGCGAGTTCTACTCGGCGGGGTTCCTGACCGAGGAAGAGGAAATGCCGTGGGCGACCGTGATCCGCGGCACCGACAAGCCGTCGATCGCGTCGCTCCAGGTGCGCGGCACGACGCAGCTGTTCGGCGAGCTGGCGCTCACGCCGGCGCCGGGCGCGTCGTATCACGTGGGCGATTCGCTGCTGGTGGCGCGCCTCGATCGTACGCTGGTCGCGTGGGGCGACGTCGTGGTCCCTGCCGGCATCGTGCGCGTCACCGAGGTGCAGCCGCACCAGATCCTCGGCCAGGTGGTGGCGCAGTTCGGCGCCCCCCGCGCCGGGTTCCCCTACGTGGGGATGCCGCTCGAGCCCTTCCGCGACGCGGGCGAGGTGCGCCCGGTGCCGGTCGAGCAGGGGCTCGAAGGCCGGGTGATCGGGGTCCGTGACGAGCAGATCCTGGTCGGGCTGCAGGAGTACGTCTTCATCGACCGCGGGCGGCGGGACGGCGTCGTGCCGGGCGACGTATTCGAGGCGTATCGGCCCGCCGGGGACCAGCCCGGCGATGCGTCGGCGGGAGCCATCCAGACGCTCCTCGTGGTGCACACGCGCGAACGCAGCGCCACCGCGCTGGTCGTGAGCGTGACGCGTGGCGACATCGCGTCCGGCACACCGGTCCGGCTCACGCGCAAGATGCCGTCCTGAGCCTCGGGGCTCCCGGCGGGGGCCCGGAGGTCCGATCCGCAGCTAGTGCCATTCCAGTCGAGCGGGCGCGGGGCCGGAAGGACGGCTCCCGCGCCCGCTCGATTGACGTGTGCCGGGCGGCCGCGCGCCGCCGGCGAGGCCACCGCGACCGCAGGATGGGGGAGTCATGCCGGAACGGGTGCTGGTGACGGGTGGGGCGGGGTTCATCGGGTCGCACGTCGTCGCGGCCCACCTGGCCGCGGGCGACGCGGTGACGGTGCTCGACGACCTCTCCGCGGGCCGTCGCGAGCACGTGCCGGCCGGCGTGCCGCTGATCGTGGGCGACGTCCGCTCCCTGGATGCGCGCCGCACCGTCGCGGCGGGCGGATTCACCATCGTCAACCACCACGCCGCGCAGATCGACGTGCGGAAGTCGGTGGATGACCCGGTCAACGACGCCAGCGTCAACGTGCTCGGCCTGATCAACGTCCTCGAGGGGGCCCGCGCGGGCGGGGTGCGGCGGGTGATCTTCTCCTCGTCGGGGGGCACGGTATACGGGGAGGGTGCCGCCCTGCCCCAGCGGGAGGACTCGGCCAAGCTGCCGGCCTCGCCCTATGGGACCGCCAAGCTCGCTGCGGAGTACTACCTCGCGATGTTCGGCCTGCTCTACGGCATCGAGGGCGTCGCCCTCCGGTACAGCAACGTGTACGGTCCCCGACAGGACCCCCATGGGGAGGCGGGCGTGGTGGCGATCTTCGCGCGACGCCTGCTCGCCGGGGAGCCGCTCACGATCTTCGGGACCGGCGAACAGACCCGGGACCTGGTCTACGCCGGGGATGTGGCGCAGGCCAACGTCCTGGCCAGTCGCGTGGCGCTCGCGCCGCTGACGAGCCTCGACGCGCGGGCGTTCAACGTGGGCACCGGCGTGGAGACCTCGGTCAACCGGCTCGCCGCCGTGCTGGGCGAGGCGGCGGGGCGCCCGCCCGAGGTGCACCGGGCGCCCGCGCGGCTGGGCGAGATCCAGCGGAGCGCGCTCGATCCGGCGAAGGCGGCCCGCGATCTCGGCTGGCGGCCGGGGCACACGCTGGCGGAGGGGGTGCGCGCCACCTTCGCGTGGTTCCGGGACGGCGCGCGATGATGCTGCTGCAGGTCGGCGGCGCCGTGCCCGCGACGGTGTGGGAGCTGATCCGGGTGTCGAGCCGGGAGACGCTCGCCGTGCTCGCGGTGCTGGGCTTCTTCTCGCTGGCCTCCTGGTACCTCATCGTGCTCAAGTGGTGGCAGTTCCGCCGCATGCGGCGGCTGGGGAACCGCTTCCTCGGCGAGATCGAGAAGGCGACGCGCCTCGACGATGCCTACCATACCGCGATGCGGCTGCCGGCCTCGCCCTACAATCGCATCCTGCGCGAGGCCGTCCACTTCTTCTCGCAGCTGCGGCCCGGCTCGCTCCGCGCCACCGAGCCCGGTCCGACGGTGCCGCTCACGCCGACCCAGCTCGAGGCGCTCCGCATGGTGCTGGCGAAGGAGATCTCCGCCGAGCGCGACGCGGCCGCGCGCTACGTCAGCTGGCTCGCCACGTTCGGCTCGGTGAGTCCGCTGCTGGGCCTGCTGGGCACGGTGCTCGGCGTGATGGACGCCTTCATCGGGATTGCCACGAGCGGGTCCGGCAACATCGGGGCCGTGGCGCCGGGCGTGGCCGAGGCGCTGGTGACGACCGTTGCCGGTCTCGCCGTCGCGATCCCGGCCGTGATCGCCTACAATTTCTTCGTGAACCGCCTGGGGCTGTTCGCCGGCGAGCTGGAGGGGTTCGCGCAGGAGATCGTGGGCACCCTGGCGCGCGAGGGACGGCTCTAGCATGGCGGGCATCCTGGGCGGCGGCGCGGGCGGCCTGCGCGGGCATGGCGAGCTGCCGCTCAACGCCGACATCAACGTCACGTCGCTGGTGGACGTGGCGTTCGTGCTGCTGATCATCTTCATGATCACGGCGCCGATCATGCAGGGCGGGGTCGACGTGCGGTTGCCGCAGGCGGCCGCACGGCCGCTCGAGCCGCAGTCGGGCCTCATCGTCACCGTGGACCGCTCGGGACGCATCTTCCTCGACCGGGCCGGCCTGTCGTACGAGGACTTCCGCGCCACGTTCCCGGCGTTCGTCCGCACGCGGCGGCCGAGCGGCGTCTACCTGCGCGCCGACGCGCGGGCGTCGTACGGCGACGTGGTGCGGGTGCTGGCGGTGATCCGCAGCGCGGGGGTGAACGACGTGGGACTCGTTGCCGAGCCGGAGTCGGTCGCGCGGTGAGACGGGCGGTCGCCGCACCCGGCAACCCGACCCTGGCGCTCGCGGGCACGGTGCTGGTGCACGGCGCGGCGTTCGCCCTGCTGTACGTGGCCGCCGCCGATGCGCGCCAACCGCTGCCGCCCACCTACCGCGTGCGGCTCGTGGCCGCGCCCGA
>DASPFU010000025.1:0-7142 GCA_035620935.1 Gemmatimonadales bacterium | reverse complement strand
CTCGGCCGAGGCGATGGTGGTCTACACCCTGCTGCGGGTGTTCGGCGCCACGTCCGGCCTGGTCGAGGCCGGCGTCGTGCGGCTGCTCGGCAGCAAGGCGACGGCGGTGATGACCAACGTGCCGGGGCCGCGCGAGCACCTGTACCTCTGCGGCAGCCGCATCGACGACGTGGTCTTCTGGGTGCCGCAGTCCGGCCGCCTGAGCCTCGGCGTCAGCATCTTCAGCTACGTGGGACGCGTCCGCATCGGCATCGCCGCCGACCGCGGCCTGGTGTCGGATCCCGACCAGATCGTTGCGGATTTCCACGAGGCGCTGGCCGAGCTGGCGGGGGCGGCGGTGTAGCCCCTTGCCGTCCCCCTCTGCCTGACGGCAGTATTCCAGTACACGACCACCGCCCCGGTGGCCGCGATACCCCCTGCCAGGAGGTCACCATGGGCGGCGGGATCGCCAACGAGATGTGGATGTCGGATGCGGACGAGCACGTCCGCGAAGCCGAGTTGCAGCGCCTGATCTGGGACGAGCTCGAGCGCCAGCCCACACTCGACCCGCGCGACGTCCGCGTCGAAGTCTCCGACACCATCGCCACGCTCAGCGGTGCGGTCCGCAGCTATCCGGAGAAGCTGATCGCCGAGCGCGCGGCCGACCGGGTGCCGGGCCTGCAGCACGTGATCAATCACGTCACCGTCGAGCCACCGTGCATCGACTGCTACGGCGACGACGAGATCGCCGCCGCGGCCCGGTCGGTGCTCGAGTGGCACGTGCTCGTGCCGACCGGCTACGTCACCGTCAGCGTGAAGGACGGCGTGGTCCAGCTCGGTGGCCGCGTCGCGGCGGAAAGCCAGCGACGGGCGGCGATCGACGTGGTGAGCCACCTGCGGGGCGTGCGTGACGTGGAGGACGCGATCCAGACCGCCTGGGCGTCGGGCGAGTGGCACCTGGGGGCGCGGGTGCACGACGCGCTCGAGCGGGACGGCCGGTTGCACGGCCGGCGCATCGAGGTCGCCGCGCACGGCAGCCAGGTCGAGCTGCACGGGCGGGTGCGGACGCTGGCGGAGCGGCTGGAAGCGGAAGAAGTGGCGCGCGGCGTGGCCGGGGTCACGCACGTCAACGACTACCTGCGGGTCGCCCCCTAGCTAGGGCAGTCCGGCGTCCTCGTCGGCGCTCCAGCACGTGCGGCAAGTGCGCCGCACGCTGCGGAAGCCCAGCAGTTGGACGTCCGGCGACAGGTAGCCTTCACGCACGGGCTCGGGGCGCAGCAGATCGGTCGACAGGTACTTCTTGTTGTCGTCGCAGAACAGCGTGACGACGACGGCGTCGGGCCCGAGCCCGTTCTGCACCTGGAGCGCGCCGAGCAGGTTGGCGCCCGACGAGATCCCCACCCCGAGTCCCACCTCGGACGCGAGGCGCTGCGCCATCAGGATGGCGTCGCCGTCCTCCACCGCGACCACCTCGTCGAGCGAAGCGAGGTCCACGATCGGCGGCACAAACTCGTCCGAGATCCCCTGGATGCGGTGCTTCCCCACCTTGTGTCCCGTCGACAGTGTCGGCGAGCTGGCCGGCTCGAGCGGGTGGACGCGGACCTCCGCCCGCATGCTGCGGAGGAACCGTCCCGTGCCCATCACCGTGCCGCCGGTGCCCACGCCCGCCACGAACGCGTCGGGGACGAGCCCGCGCAGCTGCAGCTGCCACCAGATCTCGGGGCCCGTGGTCCGCTCGTGGGCCTCACTGTTGTCCTCGTTGGCGAACTGCCGGGGCAGGAACGCCGCCCCGCTCCCGGCCGCGAGCGCCTCGGCGCGCTCGATGCTGCCGCGGAACCCGCCGTCGGCCGCGCTCACCAGCCGGATCTCCGCGCCGAATGCCGCGATCAGGTTGATGCGCTCGGTACTCATCCAGTCGGGCATGAAGATCGTGACGGGATGACCGAGGGCCCGCCCCAGGGCGGCGAACGCGATGCCGGTGTTGCCGCTCGTCGCCTCGATGATGCGCGCCCCCGGTTCGAGGGCGCCCCGCGCGTACGCCTGGCGCAGGATGTGGAGCGCCATCCGGTCCTTCACGCTGCCGGTCAGGTTGAGGTGCTCGGCCTTGGCGTAGATCACGCGCCGCTCGCCACGGTAGGCCAGCTCCACCGCGAGCAGCGGCGTGTTGCCGATCAGGCTCGTGAGCCCGGCGATGCGCCGGTCCACCGCGGGAACGGTGGTCGTCATGAAGGGAGAACCTAGCCCCTCGGCGCTGAAGTCGCCATGAAGGCCGCTACCCCGTGAGCTTCCGGCCCAGCGCCCGGGCCACGAAGCGCAGCCGGTCGCGCCACGGCAGCCGCAGCAGGTTGGTCTTCACGACCCCGCGCGTGAAGTACGTCGGCACCGAGTAGTCGATGGCCACGTCTACCACCACCGGCCGGCCTCCCGCCGTGACGTCGCGCGCGTGACCCAGCACGGCGCCGATCTCCGCGTCACGGCCGAGGGCGAGGCATTCGACCCCCACCCCCCGGGCGATCCCGGCCACGTCGAAGTCGGGGAGGGCGCTCGCCGTCTCGCGCGACAGGGCGGTGCGCTGGAACTGGGCGATCTGCGCCAGCTCGCGATCGCGCAGCACCAGCACGACGACCGCTACGCCGTAGTGAGCGGCGGTGAGCAGCTCGAGGCCGGTCATCAGGAAGGCACCGTCTCCCGCGAGCGCCACCACCGGGACCTCCGGTCGCGCCAGCTTCGCACCGATCGCCGCCGGCACCGCGTATCCCATGCACGAGTAGTCCACCGGCGCGAGGAACCGGCCCGGCCGATCGAGCCGCAGGCACTCCATGGCCAGGAACGTCCCGTTCCCGGAGTCCGTGGTGAACACGGTCTCATGCCCGAACGACTCCTGGAGGGCGGCGAGCAGGCGCTGCGGAGAGACGGCGCCCGAGTCGGGCCGCTCCAACCACTCCCGCCGCACGCGGGCCTGCCCCGCCGCGATCGGCTGCTCGACGCGGCCGGCCTCGTGCGTCTTCGCGACGAGCCGGGGAAGGAGGGCCCGCACGAACGCCCCCGCGTCCGCGGCGACCGCCAGGGCGGCGGGGTAGTTGCGGCCGGGCACGGCGGGATCGATGTCCACATGCACGAGCGGCTGCGGCGGGTCGAGGCCGTAGCTGCCGGTGCCGACTTCGCCGAAGCGGCACCCGATGGCGAGCGTCGCCGTGCAGGTGCGCGCCACGTCGCGCGCGAACGGCGGTGCCGCGGGGCCGAACCCGTTCCACAGGAACAGCGGGTGCGATTCGGGGAACACGCCCTTCCCCTGGAACGTGGTCGCAACCGGTGCGGCGAGCCGCTCGGCGAGCGCCACGAGGTCGGCGCCGGCGCCGGCAGCACCGAGCCCGAGGTAGATGAGCGGCCGGCAGTGGTCGTCGTTGAGGATCGCCGCGGCGCGCTCGACGGCCGCGGGATCGGGTGCGGGGACCGCCGGCGCGTCAGGCGCGCGCCACGCCGCGGGATCGACCTCGTGACGGAACAGGTAGAGGTCGACGGGGACCTCGACCAGCACGGGCCCGGGATTGCCCGCGCGGGCCACCGCGCACGCCTCACGGATGACGGGATAGAGGTCTTCGCCCCGCTCGACCAGCCAGGTGCGCTTGGTGACGGCTCGCGCGATGGTCTGCTGGTCCACGTCGTGCAGCTGATAGGCGCGGCCGGTGTCGCGCCGGATGCCGCAGGCGAGCACCAGCATCGCGACGCCGTCCATCCACGCTTCGGCGATCCCGGAAAGGGCGTGGGTGAGCCCCGCTCCCGGCACCAGGTTGACGCAGCCGATGCGACCCGACGCGCGCCACACGGCGTCGGCCATGAACGACGCGCTCTGCTCGTCGGTCACGAGCACCGGTCGCACCGGCGATTGCGCCAGGGCGTCGTACAGCTCGATGTTGTGGGTCCCGGGAATGCCGAAGGTGTGACGGATCCCCTCGTCGGCCAGGGCGCGGGCGACGATCGCGGCGCCGGTGAGCTTCACTCGGCCGCCCGCGTGCTACTTCGCCCGCTCGAGGTACACCCCTTCACGCGGGTTCACCCGAACCTTCTCCCCCTGGCTCAGGAACTCCGGCACCTGAATCGTGACGCCGTTCGACAGCTTGGCGGGCTTCGAGCTCGCGGTCTTGGTGGCCGACCGCATCACCGGCGCCGTCTCGACGATCTCGAGCTCCACCACCGACGGCAGCTCGATGCCGATCGGCTTGCCGTCGAGCCACTCCGCCAGCACCACCATCTCGGGCTGGAGCCACTCGGCCGCGTCCCCCACGGCCAGGTCGCTCAGCGTGTACTGGTCGTAGGTCTGCGTGTCCATCACGTGGGTGCCCGAGTCGTCGCGGTAGAGGACCTGGAACTCCTTGGTGTCGAGCCGTGCCTCCTCGATGAACTCGGTGGCGCTGATCCGCTGGTCGAAGGTGTTGCCTGTCAGCAGGTTGCGGAACCGCACCTGCACGAACGCGCGCAGGTTGCCCGGCGTACGGTGCTGGAAGTCCATCACGCGGCACGGGCTGCCGTCGATCATCAGCACGTGGCCTTTGCGAATATCGGTGGCTTTCATCTATAAGCTCCGGCGGGAAAAAAAGGCACGGACCGCGAAGGGCAGGCCCGTGCGACCGGCGGGAAGATAAGCCGGAGACGCGCGAATTCAACCGGCGCCGAGCGCCGCACGCATCTCCTCCACCGACACGCACTTCACCCGCGGCCGACCCTGCGCCCGGCCCCGTTCCGCCTCGCGGGCCTGGAGGCGCAGCCAGTCGGCCCAACCGACGCAGTCCCGCTGCCGCATCCTCACCAGCTCCCGGACCTGGGCCGCCGATGCCGCCCCACCGCCCGCGCGGGCCGTCAGGTCCGCCAGCATCGCGTCGGCGGTCTCGCCCGCATCGGGCTTGTTGGTGCCGATCACCCCCGAGGGGCCGCGCTTGATCCACCCCGCGACGTACAGCCCGGCGAGCGGCGCGCCGGTCCCGGGATCGATCACGCGCCCGCCCCGGTTCGGGACGGTCCCACCTCGCTCGTCGAACGGCAGGCCGGCGATCGCCACACCTCGATAGCCCACCGAACGGAACACGAGACCGGCCGGGATGTCCTCCTGGTCGCCGGTGGGCACCGCCCGGAGCGACCCGTCCGCCGCGGCCTCGAGACGATTGCGCACGACCCGCACCCCGCGCACGCGCCCCGCGCCGTCGTCGGTGAGCGCGACGGGCGAGACGAGAAACCGGAGCGTCAGTAGCCGCGCCTTCCCGGCAGGCGGGCGGCGGGCGAACCCCTCCAGGATCTCGATCTTCTTGCGCGTCGCGGTGTCCTCCTCGGCGTCGATCGCGGCGCGGCTCAGGGGATCGAGCGCCACCTCGTCCGGTACCACCCGGACGTCCGCCGCCGGCAGCTCCCCCAGCTCCTTCACCTCCGCATTGGTGAACGCCGCCTGCGCGGGTCCGCGGCGGCCGAGCATCACCACCTCGCGCACCCGCGACCGGCGCAGGGCGGCGATCGCGTGATCGGCGATGTCCGTGGTCGCGAGCTCCTCGGGAGTGCGGCACAGGATGCGCGCCACGTCCACCGCGACGTTACCTGCCCCGACCACGACGACCCGCTCCGCCGACAGGTCGAACGAGCGGTGGTGATAGTCAGGGTGCCCGTTGTACCAGGCCACGAACTCCGTCGCGGTGTGGCTCCCGCCCAGGTCCTCGCCCGGGATCCCCATGCGGCGGTCGGTCTGCGCGCCGGTGGTGAACGCGACCTGGTCGTACCACTGCCGCAGGTCCGCGACCGCGACGTCGCGGCCGATCTCGACGTTGCCGAAGAAGCGGAAGCGGGGGTTCGCCGCCGTCCGGTCGAACACGCGGGTGACGTTGCGGATCTTCTCGTGATCGGGGGCCACGCCGTACCGGACCAGGCCGTAAGGGGCGGGGAGCCGGTCGAACAGGTCCACTTCCACGTCCCCCCGGGCGAGCAGGCGCTCCGCGAGATAGAAGCCGGCGGGACCGGCTCCGACAACGGCGACGCGGAACGGGGGTGCGGCGGTCATGGGCCGTGAAGCTAGGCGTGCGCCGTGGGTCGGCAAGGCAACGATTCGACGTTCCAGAATGCGACTCACCGGTCTGCAACCGTGGGGCCCTCTCGTGCCGTCATACCGAATGATCGGGCCTTCCCCCCGGAGAACCGCTCATGACCGGACCCGCACTGCTCGTCCTCGCCCTGGCGCAGCAGGCCAATGGCGGCGCCCCCGCACCGCCCGCTTCCCCCGCGGCCGCCCCGACCAGCGTCACCGCCGCGCTCACGCCCCGCCACATCGTCCTCGATGGCAGAGACGACGACGAAGCCTGGCGCGCCGCCGCCGCCATCACGGCGTTCCGTGAGTTCCAGCCGCGCGAGGACGGCGATCCGCGATTCGCGACCGAGGCCCGGGTGGCCTACGACGCGCACCACTTCTACGTGTTCATCCGCGCCTTCGACCCCGCCCCGGACAGCATTCTGACGCTGCTCGCGCGACGCGACGTGCGTACGCCGTCCGACCAGCTGAAGATCATCATCGACTCCTACCACGACCGCCGCAGCGGCTACGAGTTCGCCGTGAACCCCGCGGGCGTGAAGCGCGACTATTCCATCTATAATGACGGGGAAGAGGACGACGCCTGGGACGCGGTGTGGGACGTCGCGACCCAGGTCGACTCGCTCGGCTGGACCGCCGAGTTCCGGATCCCGCTCTCGCAGCTGCGGTATGCACCCGCCGACACCAACACCTTCGGTTTCGGGGTGTGGCGCGACATCGAGCGCCACACCGAGCGCGTCAGCTGGCCATTGTACCGCCGCTCCCAGGCCGGGCTCGCCTCCCAGCTCGGAGCGGTCACGGGCCTGACCGGGCTCGCCAGCCCGGCCCGGCTCGAGCTGATGCCGTACGCCGTGGCGCAGAGCATCCCCCTCGCGCCGGGCGAGCGCGACGCGCAACTCACCGCCGGCGCCGACCTCAAGTACGGGGTCACGTCGAACTTGACACTCGATGCGACGGTGAATCCGGACTTCGGTCAGGTCGAGGCCGATCCGTCGGTGCTGAACCTCAGCGCATTCGAGACGTTCTACCAGGAGCGGCGGCCGTTCTTCGTCGAGGGCACCGGGATCTTTCGCTTCGACATCAACTGCAGCGTGGTCAA
>DASPFU010000024.1:0-14737 GCA_035620935.1 Gemmatimonadales bacterium | reverse complement strand
CCGCGTGCGGATCGCGAGCGGACAGGGGTTCTGGGGCGACTGGCCCGAGGCGCCGTACCGGCAGGTGACCGGTGGCCCCGTCGACTACCTGATGATGGACTACCTCGCGGAAGTGACGATGTCCATCATGCAGAAGCAGCGGTCGCGCGACGCCAGCCTGGGCTACGCGAAGGACTTCATCCCGCTGATGGAGCGGATCCTATCCATCCTGGTGGAGCGCGGCGTGCGGGTCACCACGAACGCCGGGGGGGTCAACCCGCGAGGCTGTGCCGACGCGCTGGCGGCGGCCGCGCGGCAGCTCGGCCTCGGGGGGCGCCTGCGGATCGGCGTCGTGACCGGTGACGATCTGCTGCCCCGCCTGGATGATCTGCTGGCGCGCGGCCACCCCCTCACGAACCTCGACACCGGCCGTCCGCTCGCCGACGTGCGCGACCGCGTGCTCTCCGCCAACGCGTACCTCGGGGCCTGGCCCGTGGTCGACGCGTTGCGCCAGGGGGCCGACGTGGTCGTGACGGGGCGCGTCACCGACACCGGCCTGACCCTCGCCCCGATGATCCACGCGTTCGGCTGGGGCGCCGACGCCTGGGACCTGCTCGCGGCGGGCACCGTGGCCGGCCACCTGATCGAGTGCGGCGCGCAGTCGAGCGGCGGGAACTGCCTCGTCGGCTGGGACCGCATCCCGGACCTGGCCAACGTGGGGTACCCGATCGTGGATGCCGGGCCCGACGGCAGCTTCGACATCGTGAAGCACCCCGGCACCGGCGGCCGGATCACGGTGGCCGGCGTGACCGAGCAGCTGCTCTACGAGATGGGGGACCCGGTCGAGTACATCACTCCGGACTGCGTGGCGGACTTCACGACCATCCACCTGGCCCAGGCGGGGTCCGACCGCGTGCGGGTGTCGGGCGTCCGTGGCCGGCCTGCCACCGACCGCCTGAAGGTGTCGGTCTCCTATTTCTACGGGTACAAGGCGGTCGGGACGCTGGTGTACGCCTGGCCCGATGCCGTGAAGAAGGCACGGGCGGCCGATCGCATCCTGAGGCAGCGGCTCGCGGACCTGGGCCTCGAGTTCGAGACGATCCACACCGAGCTGGTGGGGCTCGACGCGACCCACGGCCGGCTGGGCGCGAAGAGTGTGCGCGAGGCGGACGTCCCCGAGGTCCAGCTGCGGGTGGGCGTCCGGGCCCGCCAGCGGGCGCCCGTGGAGCGCTTTACGCGGGAGATCGCGCCGCTCATCTTGAACGGCCCGCCGAGCGTGACCGGGTTCGCCGGCGGGCGGCCCAAACCGGAGGAGATCGTGGCGTACTGGCCGGCCCTGATCGACAAGCGGGAGGTGACGCCGTGCGTCGAACTGGTCGCCGCGTGAGCGCGGGGCGCCAGGTGGAGCTGCGCGTCCTGGCGCATGCCCGGTCCGGGGACAAGGGTGACACGGCGAATGTCGGGTTGATCGCCCGGCGGGCGCGCGACTACCCGCTCCTGGTGCGCGAGGTGACGGCGGCACGGGTGGCGCGCCACTTCGCGGGGCTGATCCGGGGACCGGTGGAGCGTTTCGAGCTGCCCAACCTGCGCGCGCTCAACTTCCTGCTGCACGGCGCGCTCGACGGCGGCGGCACGATCTCGCTCAAGACAGACGCGCAGGGCAAGGTCTTCTCGACCGCCCTGCTGCGCCTGCGGGTCCGGGTGCCCCGATGAGCGACCGGGTGCTGGTCTCCCTGGAGGGCGGGGTACTCACGGGGACACTCAACCGGCCGGAGAAGCGGAATGCGATCGATGCGGCGATGATCGACGGCCTGTACGAGCTGTTCGACCGCGCCGACGTCGATGCGGAGGTGCGCGTGGTGGCGCTGCGCGGTGCGGGCGCCGACTTCTGCGCCGGCATGGACCTGGCGGAGCTGCTCGCTTCGGCCGATGACTCCATGGAACAGAACCGCGACGCGGCGCTGCGGTTCGGGGGGCTGTTCGTGCGGATGCGCGGCCTGCCCAAGGCGATCGTGGCGGTGGTGCAGGGACGGGCCCTGGCCGGCGGGTGCGGACTCGCCACCGCGTGCGACCTGGTGCTGGCGACCGAGTCGGCGCGGTTCGGCTACCCCGAGGTGCAGCGGGGGTTCGTCCCCGCTATCGTTCTCAACATGCTGAAGCGGGCGGTGGGCGAGAAGCTGGCCTTTGACCTCGCGACCACCGGCCGTACGCTGACCGCCGACGAAGCGGTCGCCATCGGGTTGGTGTCGCGCACCTACGAGGACGCGGACTTCGGGGAGCAGGCGGCGGACGTGCTGCGGACCATCGCCGGGATCAGCGCCAGCTCGCTCGCGCTCACCAAGCGTCTGTTCTACCAGCTCGATGGGGTCCCGTTCGAACAGGGGATCGGCCTGTCCGCGGACGTCAACGCCGCCAGCCGCGCCACCCCGGACTTTCGCGCCGCACTGCGGGAATTCGTGAGAAAATGACCCAGCCACCGCCCAAGGAACCCGGCCAGACCCGTCGCGAGCTCGCCTCGGAGCTGGTGCACAGCATCATGAAGGACAAGGTCGAGGAGCGCGACCGGCAGCGCGGCCAGACGCAGACGCAGGACCAGGTGGGCAGGCGTGAGCGGATGCGCCGCATCCTGGTCTTCGGACTGCTGCCCGCCTTCCTCCTGCTTCTTGGCTGGAACCTGACCCGGGGCGGCACCCCGCCGCAGGTCTTCACGCCCGCCGAGCTCGATGCGGGATCGCGGTTCAAGATCTACCTCGCGGCCCAGGCGCTGAAGGCGTACCGGGATTCGGCCGGCGCGTGGCCCGCGTCGCTCGACGCCGTGGGGTTCGGGAATGAGGGGCTCGCCTACGAGGTCGTGGACACGACGTACGTGATCCAGGCGACCGTCGGGGGCGCGCCGGTCTTCTACCGCAGCGGAGACGACCTGGCGTTCTTCCGCGACGCCTCGCGGGAGCTGGTCCGATGAAGCGCGGCGGGCGTGGCGGCTGGACCATGATCGAGCTCCTGATGGTGCTCGTGATCCTGGGCATCCTCGTGAACATCGCCGTGCCGGCACTGCGGCTGATCCGGCGTCGCGCCGAGGCGGCGCACGTGATCGGCGACATCCGGGTGATCCAGATCGCCGCACAGTCGCATCACGCCGATCGGGGCACGTTCCCGGACACCGAGAACTTCGGCGTGGTCCCCACCACGATGATCCCGATGCTCCCGGAGGGATTCGAGTTCCGGTACGGCGACGTGCTGTACCGCTGGCACCGCTACGCCCTGCCCGACGGACTGCCGGCGTTCCCGGGGCAGGCGGTGCTGCTCGCCGTCGAGGTGCGCGCCCCCTCCCCGGAGCTCGCCGCCACGATCCGCAGCCTGTACAAGGGGCGGCTCACGTTCGGGTCGGCCACCAACATCTTCTTCGTACTCGATTGACGCGCTGGCAGAAGTGGCGGGCCGGTCTCGGGGCCGCGGGCGTCGCCCTCGGCCTCGCCGGCATGGCATTCGGACTCCGTGCCCTGGTGTGGGGCGCGGTCGCGCTGCTCGTGCCGGCCTTCCTGCTGCGCTTCGCCGACCGGTACGAGCCCGCGTCCCCGCCCACGCCGTGAACATCCTCAACCAGCCGCCCCAGTACGATCCGCGCCTCGTCCAGCCGATGCGGGAGGAGTTGACGCGGATCGGGTTCACGGAGCTGCGGACGTCGGCGGAGGTCGATGCGCTGCTCGGCAGCGAACAGGCGCCGACGCTCCTCGTCGTGAATTCGGTCTGCGGCTGCGCCGCCGGCGTGGCACGCCCTGCCGTGGCGGCAGCCCTCCGCGCCGCGGCGCACCGGCCGGCTCGCCTCGCCACGGTGTTCGCGGGCCAGGACGTGGCGGCCACGGCACGCGCGCGCGAGTATCTCGCCGGGCACCCGCCGTCGTCACCCTGTCTGGCGCTCCTCAAGGACGGGCGCGTCGTGTGGATGCTCGAGCGGGCCCGCATCCTGGGACGCGACCCACGCGACGTCGCGGCCGACGTCGTGACGGCCTTCGAGGAGTGGTGCCGCTAGCCGCCCGCCATGGCAGACGAACCGACCCCCAAGCACCTCCTCGTCGTCGGCGACCGGGTCCTGATCACGCCGGAAGAGGGCGAGGAGCGCACCAACGTCGGTCTCTACCTCCCGGCCACCGCGCTGGAGAGCCGTCAGGTGCAGGGCGGCCGCATCGTCGCGACGGGCCCGGGCACGCCGATGGCGGAGCCCGTGTCGATGGACGACGAGCCGTGGAAGCTGCGCGCGCCCGGCGCCGAGGTGAAGTACGTCCCGATGCAGGCCCGGGTGGGCGACTACGCGCTGTTCTTCCGCAAGGCGGCAGTGGAGATCGCGTTCGAGGGCAAGGACTACCTGGTCGTCCCGCTGCCCGCGATCCTGGTCCTGGTGCGCGCGGCGCACCCTGAGATGGAGTGACGATGCCGACCCGCACCCTCACGCTCGTCGCCATCGTGCTGCACGTGGCGGTCGCCGCCGGGGCCCAGTCGGCGCCCGTACCCGACTCGACCCTGACGATCGGCACCGCGCACACCTTCGCATCGCGCATCCTCGGCGAGGCGCGCCCGTACCTCGTCTACCGCCCGCCCGTGACGGGGCGCCTGGCGGTGATCGTGCTGCTCGACGGCGACGGCCACTTCCACCACACCAGCGGCGCCGTGCGATTCCTGATGGACCAGGGCCGCCTGCCGCCCGCGCTGGTCGTGGCCGTGCCCAACACGGGCGACCGCACCCGGGACCTCACGCCGGCCACGAGCGACACGACGTTCCGCACGGCCGGTGGGGCGGAGCGCATGCTGGCGTTCCTCGCCGACGAGCTGCTGCCGCACATCGACAGTACCTATCCCACGCACCCGTTCCGTATCCTGATCGGGCACTCGTTCGGCGGGCTCTTCGCCGTGCACGCCTGGCTCAGCCGTCCCGAGGTGTTCCGCGCGTACGTGGCGATCAGTCCCTCCCTCTGGTGGGACGGCGAACGCCTCATCGACAGCCTGGCTGCCCGGCTGTCCCGCGCGCCAGCACCGGGCGGCTGGCTGTACGCGACGATGGGGGCGCAGGAGCCGCTCGCCAACATGGTCAGGCCGTTCCAGCGCGCCGAGGCGGTGCTGCGCGAACGGGCGCCGGCGTCCCTGTGGTGGCGGTTCGCGCTGATGACCGGCGAAGACCACGGCAGCACGCCGCACCGCAGCACGTACGACGCCCTGGAAGCGATCTTCGAGCCGCTCCGGCTTTCGCCCGAGGTGCTCGCCAGCCTCGATATCGAGGGGCTCGACCGGCACTACGAGGGCCTGCGCACCCGGTTCGGGTTCCCCGATCAAACCCCCGAAGTCGCGCTCAACCAGCTCGGCTACATCCTGCTGCAGGACAGCACCCGGCGCGGACGGTCCCTGGACGCCTTCCGCGAGAATGTCCGGCGGTTCCCGGCCTCGGCCAACACCTACGACAGTCTGGGCGACGGCTATCGCACCCTGGGGCTGGCTGCCGCCGCGCATGCGTGCTATGGCGCCGCGGTGCGCGTGGGACGCGCGGCGCCCGACGCGGGTGGTTTCGTGTTGAATGCCGTCATCGTGCCGGTGTCGGCGGGGAAGATGATCGAGCTGGCGCGCGAGCTGGGGCGCCCGGCGGTGGATCCTGCCGCAGTCCCGGAGTCGGTGACCGCGGCGTGCCTCGCCGGCACGGGGGGATAGGGCGGGGCGCGTAACAACAGCCTCTGGTGCGATGAAACGGACTCGGGTGCTGCCGCCCGAGTCCGTTTCTTTGACGGATGGACGTCGGGCGACCAGGACTGGACGCGGCGCGCGCCATGCTCGACCGGTATTGGGGCTACCGCGCGTTCCGGCCCGATCAGCTCAAGGTCATCGGCCCGGCGCTCGCCGGGCGGTCGGTGCTCGCGGTGCTGCCCACCGGCGCCGGCAAGTCGCTGTGCTTCCAGGTGCCGGCCCTGCTGGGGGACGGGCTCACGCTGGTGGTCTCGCCGCTCATCTCCCTGATGCAGGATCAAGTACGGGCGCTGACGCGGCGCGGTGTGCCGGCTGCATACCTCAACAGCACCCTCACCCGGGAGGATCGCGCCGCGGTGCTGGAGCGCGTCCGCCGGCGGACGGTGCGGCTGCTGTACGGTGCCCCCGAGCGCCTGCCGGCCCTCGCGCGGTGGCTCGCCCGGGCGGGGGTGCGCGTCGGCCTCCTGGCGGTGGACGAGGCCCACTGCATCACGGAGTGGGGACACGCGTTCCGACCGGTCTACCGGCGGCTGGGCGAGATCCGCTACCGCCTGGGCGATCCCGTGACCGTGGCCCTGACCGGCAGCGCGACGCCCGCCGCGCGGCGTGAGATCCTGGAGGTGCTGCGCCTGCGGCGCGCGATCGAGGTCGTCGCGTCGTTCGACCGACCCAACCTCCGCTTCGAGGTCGTCCGGGTATCCGATGACCGCGCGCGCTTCGACCGGGTGCGCCGGACGGCGCGCGACGCCCCCGGGTCCGTGATCGTGTACGCACCGACTCGCCGCCTCGCCGAGCTGCTCACCCGTGCCTTGCTGCGGATGGGGGTCCGGGCCGCCCCCTACCACGCCGGCCTGCCGCTCGATCTGCGCCGCCGCGTCCTGCTCGCGTTCCTGCGCGACCGGGAGCGGGTGATCGTGGCGACCACCGCGTTCGGGATGGGGATCGACAAGCCCGATGTCCGCCGCGTGCTCCATTGGGGGCCGGCCCGCACGCTCGAGGGCTACTACCAGGAGGCGGGCCGGGCCGGCCGCGACGGGGAGCCGGCGGTCTGCACGCTGCTGTGGCACCCCGAGGACTGGCGCACGACCGCGGGGGTCGATGCCGCGATGCGCGCGTTCGTCGAGCGGCGCCGCTGCCGCCGCGAGGCGCTGCTCGCGCACTTCGGTGAGCGTCTGACTGGCCGGTGCGGGGAGTGCGACGTGTGTGGGGACGGGGGGCGGTGAGGGAGCGGAGGTGGGGCTGGGGCCAGAACCCCGGGGCCACGCCCCGGGGTCGGGGGGTGGGGCCGGCACCAGAACCCCGGGGCCACGCCCCGGAGTCGGGGCGCGGCGGTGGGCGGCTGTGCGGCGGCGCCCGTTGACGGGCCGGCATGAGCCCGGGGCCATGCCGGGGGGCCGCCGCAGTCATGCCGGGGGGGCACGGTGACGGGCCGGCATGAACCCCGGGGCATGGCCCCGGGGTTCGCACGCGGGGCGGGCGCATGGTGAGGGCTCGGGGACCGCACATGGCGGTGCGGCTCTATGTGCACGTCACCTGGCACACGTGGCGACGCCAGCGCATGGTGCGCGGCGCGGATGTCCCGGTCATCGCTCGGGCGCTGCACAGCGCCGCCGTGCGCACGCGCTGCCGCGTCGTCGCGCACGCCGTGCTGACCGAGCACGTCCACGTGCTGTTGCGCCTCGGAACAGGCGCGTCACTCAGCGCGTTCATCCGGGAGGCGAAGTCGGAGTCGGCGCGACGCGTGAACGAGTGTCGTAGCGCCCAGGCGCTGCGCTGGTGCCGCGGGTACTTCGGTGATTCGGTCAGCCCCAACCGCGTCCGGTTCGTGGCTGCCTACATTGCGCGGCAGCACGCACACCACCCGGATCGCGTGCCCAGATGACACCAAGCCCGAACCCCGCGGCCACGCCGCAGGGTTCGGGGGCGGACGGCTACCGCCCCCCCGCGGTCACCGGCGGTGCCAGCGGAGGCGTCTTGCGCTCGGGCGTGCCGCATTGCGGCCAGGCGCCGGGCTGGCCGTCGCGCCGTGGCGACAACGCGGTGCGTCGCTGGCGCGGCGTCGGGACGGTGTCCTCCGCGGCCAGGTACGCGAGCATGGCGGTGAGGGTGGCGTTGGCCCGCAGGTCGTCGAAGCTGACCTTGTCGTAGGTGTCGCGGGTGGTATGCCACGTGTAGCGGCCGTAGTCCCAGTCCTCGGAGAACAGGCTGAACCCGGGAGCGCCGGCGCACACGAACGAGAAGTGATCGGTGCCGCCGAAGCCGGGGCTGCCGGGGAAGCTGAACTTGATGTCGCGCGTGAGGTCGGACGGGATGCGGGCCAGCCAGCGCGCGAAACTGCCGCTCGCATCGGTGAACCCCGACGCGCTGGTGCTCTGGATCCGGCCCGTGCCGTTGTCCTGGTTGAACAGCGCCTGAAGGCCGTCCCGCACGTCCGGGTGGTCCGCCACGAACGCCGCGGAGCCGTTGAGGCCCTGCTCCTCCCCGCTCCAGTGGCCCACGAGGATGGTCCGCCGCGGGGTCGGGTACGCGAGGCGCAGCAGCCGCATGGCCTCGAGCATCACGAGGCTGCCGGTGCCGTTGTCGGTGGCGCCCGAGCCGCCGTCCCAGGAATCGAAGTGGGCCGACAGCACCACGTACTCGTCGGGCTGCTCGCGGCCCCGGATCTCCCCGATGACGTTGAACACCGGGACCTCGCCGAGCGCGACGGCGCTCGCGGCCACCTCGAGCACCGGCCCCTGACCGCGGGTCGCCAGGCGGAAGAGCAGGCCGTAGTCCTCGCATGCCACGGCGAGCACGGGCGCCCGGTCGGTCGCCGCCCCGAACACGGTCATCGAGCCCCAGCCGCCGGTCCAGCGGGAGGTGACGATGCCCGCCACGCCGGCCGCCTCGAGCCGCCGCTGCAGGGCGTTGCCGGTGTACCCGGTGCGCCGGGTCCGCTCGGTCCACGCCTGCTGGGCGGCGCCGCGGCGCGCCTTCACGCTGTCCGCCGTCGCTCTCGTGGCCCACTTGTCCCAGCTGTCGTCGGGCCGGCACGTCGCTTCGGGGCCGGAGATGAGCACGAACGTGCCCCGGGCCGACGGCAGCCAGGCGACGAACGCGCTCGAGTCCGCCACGTCGGGCAGGACGGTGACGCCCGCGCGCACCGGGCGCCCGCGGGGCGTCCCCGGACTCCACGCCAGCATCGTGGCCTCGAGGGTGCGGACGCGGGGTGCCACGAGATCGACGTGGGTCACGCCGCGGCGCCACCCGCGCCACGTGCCGTACGGCTCCTTGCGGGCCGTGATCCCCCATCCGCCGTAGAGACGGACCAGCCAGTCCTGCGCGGCCTCCATGCCGGGCGAGGCGGTGAGCCGCGGCCCCAGCGAGTCGAGCAGCACCTGGGTGAGATCCGGCAGCGCGGAGCTGTCCATGGCAGCCGACCAGATCCGTCGCAGCACGGGGTCCTCCCACGTGAACCCGGCCGGTTGCGGGAACCCCTGGGCGGCGGCGCCGGATGCCAGCGCCGCGCCGAGCGCGGTGAGCGAGGCGAGATGTCGCACGATGATACTCCTCCTGGAGACCCGCGTGGATCGAACCGGCAGAAAGCTAAGAGGCCGGCGGCGGGGGAGGGGAGTCCCGGTGGCGGGTCATCTCCCCGGGGGCGACCCCTTATCTTTGGGGATGCACGACGCCTTCTATTTCGCCGAGCACCATCTCCAGGTCCGCGAGATGGTGCGCGACTTCGCCCGAACCGCGGTCCGTCCCGTCGCCCGTGAGCTCGACCGCGAGAGCCGGTTCCCCTGGGACAACGTGAAGCAGATGGCCGACCTCGGCCTCCTGGGGATTCCGTGGAGCGAGGACCTGGGCGGCGCCGGGATGGACTACCTCGCCTATATCGTTGCGATCCACGAGATGGCGAAAGTCGACGCGAGTCACGCCATCACGATCAGCGCGCACACCACGCTCGGGACGTCGCCCATCGTGGACTTCGGCACGCCGGAGCAGCAGCGGCGTTTCGTCCCGTTGCTCGCCAGCGGCCGCGTGCTGGGCGGCTTCGGTCTGACCGAGCCGGGGGCGGGTTCTGATGCGGGGGGCACCCAGACGGTGGCGGTCGACCGCGGCGATCACTACGTCCTGAACGGCTCCAAGATCTTCATCACGCATGCGGGCGTGGGCGAGATCTTCGTGGCGACGGCCCGGACCGATCCGACGGCGCGCAAGACGGACGGGATCACGGCGTTCATCGTTACCAAGGAGACGACGGACCTGGCCGAGGCCACGCGTGTGGGCGTGGGCCACGCCGCTGATCTGGTCCGGACGCCCGGGGTGAAGGCGGGGAAGAAGGAGGACAAGCTCGGGTGGCGGGCGTCCGACACGCGCGAGCTGATCTTCGAGGACGCGGTGGTCCCCAGGGAGAACGTGCTCGGGCCGCTCGGCAACGGCTTCCGCCAGTTCCTCAGCACGCTCGACAGCGGCCGCATCGGCATCGGGGCATTGTCCCTCGGGATCGCCGAGGGCGCGCTGGAGGAGTGCCTCGCGTACGTCGGGACGCGCAAGCAGTTCGGCCGCCACATCGCCGCCTTCCAGGGCGTGCATTTCGCCGTGTCCGACATGGCCACCGAGGTCGAGGCGGCGAAGCACCTCGTCTACCACGCCGCCTGGCTCAAGCAGCACGGGCACCCGCACAAGAAGGAGGCTGCGATGGCCAAGCTCTACGCCTCCGAGCTCGCCATGCGCGCCACCATCAAGGCGGTCCAGCTGCACGGGGGCTACGGCTACACGACGGAGTACCCCGTCGAGCGGATGATGCGCGACGCCAAGGTCTGCGAGATCGGCGAAGGAACGAGCGAGATCCAGCGCATCGTGATCGCGCGCCAGCTGCTTGGCGACCTGATAGACTGACGCGTCTGCTCAGCTCTTCGGGCGGATCCCGAGTACCCTCACGAGGAACGCCCAGCGGTCCGCCGCCTCCTCGATGATCTTGGCGGTGGGCTTCCCGGCGCCGTGGCCTGCCTTGGTCTCGATGCGGATCAGCACCGGCGCGTCCCCACCCTGCGCGGCCTGGAGCGCCGCGGCGAACTTGAACGAGTGTCCCGGCACGACCCGATCGTCATGGTCGGCCGTGGTGATCAACGTGGCCGGATAGCCGACGCCCGTCCTGAGGTTGTGCAGCGGCGAGTAGCGGTACAGGAAGGGGAAATGGGCCGCGCTGTCGGCCGAGCCGTACTCCGTGACCCACGCCCACCCGATCGTGAACTTGTGGAACCGCAGCATGTCCATCACGCCTACGGCGGGGACCGCCGCGGCGAACAACTCGGGCCGCTGGGTCATGGCCGCGCCCACGAGCAGGCCCCCGTTCGAGCCCCCGCCGATCGCCAGCTTCGGCGCCGACGTGTAGCGCTCGCGAATCAGGTATTCCGCCGCCGCGATGAAGTCGTCGAACACGTTCTGCTTGCGCTCGAGCATGCCGGCCTGGTGCCACTCCTCCCCGTACTCGGCGCCGCCCCGCAGGTTGGGGACCGCGTAGATACCGCCCATCTCGAGCCAGGCGAGCACCCCCACGGAGAACGCCGGCGCCAGGTTGACGTTGAAGCCGCCGTACCCGTAGAGGTACGTCGGGTTGGAGCCGTCGTGCGGCAGGCCGCGGCGCATCGTGAGGAACATCGGGACCCGGGTGCCGTCCCGGCTCTCGTAGAACACCTGGCGGGTCTCGTAGGGGCCCGGATCGAAGGCGATCTCCGGCGCCTTGAACACGTCGGCCCGGCCCGCCGCGAAGTCGTAGCGGAAGATCGTGGTCGGGTAGAGGAACGAGGTGAACGCGTAGAACATCTCGCTGTCGTCGCGCTCGCCCGTGATGCCGCTGACCGATCCGAGGGTGGGGAGCTCCACGTCGCTCAGCGCACGTCCATCCAGGGCCCACAGGCGCAGACGTGAGTGAGCGTCGTGCAGGTACGTCGTGACGAACGTGTCATGGATGATCCCCGCGCTCTCGAGGACGTCGGGCTGTTGCGGGATCACGGTACGCCAGTTCGCCGGCTCGGGGGTGCGGGTGTCGACCGCGATGACGCGCTGGCGCGGGGCCGCGTTGTCGGTCTGGAAATAGAAGACCGGTCCGTCGTTGCCGACGAACCCGTAACTCGCATCGAACTCGCCGAGCAACATCTGCACCGGGGCGCGCAGGTCGGGGTGGTGCGGGTCGCCCAGATCGACGTAGGCGATCCGATTGCGCCGGTCGGTGCCGAGCCACAGGTGCAGCACGGCATAGCGCCCGTCCTCCGTGACGCTGGCCGAGATGCCCCAATCGGGCTGGTCCGGCCGCTCGTAGATCAGCACGTCGTCGGTCTGCGGCGTTCCCACCCGATGGTAGTAGAGCTTGTGGTCCCGGTTCTCGGCCAGCAGGGAGTCCCCGGCGGGCGTGGGGTAGCGGCTGTAGAAGAAACCGACCCCATCGTGCGTCCAGGCGGCGCCCGAGAACTTGATCCACCGCAGGACGTCGTCGCGGTCGGTCCGCCGGGCGACGTCGCGCACGCGGAACTCGCTCCAATCGGAGCCGCTGGCGGCGGTGCCGTAGACCATCAGCCGCCCGTCCTCCGACAGCGCGGTCGTGGTCAGGGCCACCGTGCCGTCGGGCGAGAGCGTGTTCGGGTCGAGCAGGACCTCCGGCGGCGCGGTGAGCGAGGGTTGGGTGTACAGGACCGCCTGGTTCTGGAGCCCCGAGTTCCTGTAGAAGAAATAGCGGCCCGCCTTCTTGAACGGGGGGCCGTAGCGGGGGTAGTCCCACAGGGCGGTGAGCCGCTCGCGGATCGCGGCGCGTTGCGGGATCTGGTCCAGCCAGCCGAAGGTCAGCTGGTTCTGGGCCGCGATCCAGGCGCGGGTCTCGGGCGCGTCGACGTCCTCGAGCCAGCGGTACGGGTCCGGCACCCGGGTGCCGTGATAGTCGTCCACCACGTCCCCGGCCCGGGTCGGGGGATACGTGGGGCGCTGGGCGTCGAGGGCCCCGGCAGCGGTGGTCAGCGTCATGAGGAGCAGTATCCTGGCGGGTGCGTCCACGAGTGGCGTCCTGGCGATGAGGGAATCGCCCCATGTCACCTACAGTATCAATCGTATTGACCTAAGTATCAAGGGCACTTAGATTTACAGCGTGAATCGGACGCGTCCTCCGCTCGCGACCCTCGCCCGCCTGGCCGGCGGGCGGGGGTTCGTGGCGTCCGATCGGGTTATCCCCGGGGCCACGCCTCGGGGTTCATGCCTGCCGCACCGGCCAATCGACTACACCGGCTGTTACCACAATCGCAGATCCCCGGCTGGGTGCTTCCCGGCGGGGGACGAGGGACATCGTGTTGAAGCGAGAGATACTCATCAACGGAGCGCCGCGCGAGACCCGCGTGGCGATCCTGGAGGACGACCGCCTTGTTGAGCTCCTGGTCGATCGTCCCGACGCCCGCCGCAGCGTGGGCGACATCTACCTGGGCCGCGTCGAAGCGGTCCTGCCCGGCATCCAGGCTGCCTTCGTCGACATCGGGGCGGAGAAGAGCGCGTTCCTGCACGCCTCCGACCTGATCGAGTCGGACGACGAGGACGAAGAGCCCGAGGACGAGGACGAGGACGACGAGGACACTGGCGGCGCCAACGGCCGGGGTGGCCGCGGGCGGCGCAAGGTCCCGAACGTTGCCGACGAGCTGAAGCGCGGCCAGACGAAGCTCGTCCAGGTCACCAAGGAGCCCATCTCCACCAAGGGCCCCCGGGTCACGGCCCAGATCTCCCTCGCGGGCCGGTTCCTGGTGTACATGCCGTACGCCTCCAAGGTCGGCGTCTCCCGCAAGATCGAAAGCCGCGAGCAGCGCACCCGGCTGCGCGAGATGGTCGCGCGCCTCGTCCCCAAGGACGCCGGCGGCTGGATCATCCGCACGGTCGCGGACGATCTCACCGAGGAGAAGTGCCGGCGGGAGATCGACCACCTGCACGGCCTGTGGAAGAAGATCACGCGCAAGGCATCGTCGGTCCGCGCGCCGGCGCTGGTGCAGCGCGAGACGTCGCTCACCCGCGGCATCGTACGCGACCTGTTCAGCGACAAGGTCGACTCGCTGCTCGTGGACTCGAAGCAGCTCTACCACGAGATCGAGAGCTACCTGAAGCAGGTGGATCCCGACCTGGTCCAGCGCGTGAAGCAGTACGAGGGCCCAACCTCGCTGTTCGACGAGTACGACATCGAGGACGAGATCCGCACCCTGTTCCAGCCGCGCGTCGAGCTGCCGACGGGCGGGTACATCATCATCCAGCCCACCGAGGCGCTCACCTCGATCGACGTGAATACGGGCCGCTACACCGGCAAGAAGGACCCCGAGAACACCATCCTCAAGACCAACGTGGAGGCGGCGCGGGAGGTGGCGCGCCAGCTGCGGCTCCGTGACATCGGCGGCATCATCGTGGTGGACTTCATCGACATGGAGTCCCGCGGCAACCGCGACAAGGTGCTGCAGGAGCTGCGCACCCACCTGGGCCGGGACCGGGCGCGGACCAAGGCGTATGCCGTGTCCGAGCTGGGCCTCATTGAGATGACCCGCCAGCGCGTGCGTCCGTCGCTCTGGCAGTCGATGACCGCCGAGTGCCCGACCTGCACCGGGCTGGGTCGCGTGTTCCGGCCGGAGGTCGTGGTGCGGCGGATGGAGCGCTCGCTGCGACGGGTCGGCTCCAAGGAGCGTCAGCTCGCCGTCCGGCTGCATCCCGAGGTGGCGCTCTACCTCGTGGAGCAGGAGCCTAACTTCTTGCGGCAGTTGAAGAAGCAGACCGGGCTGGTGCTCGACATCCGCGACGACCCGATGATGCGGCTGGACGAGTTCCGCATGACCAGCCAGCCGGCCGGCCGCGACGTGACGGAGTTGTATGCGGTCGCCTGACGGCGAGGGGACCGGGGACGGGGGAGGGGGGACGAGGCTCCTCACGCCTCCCCGGTCCCTCGTCCCTATTGACGGAAACCATTGGCCCCGCTAGAGTTCCCGCCCTCATGACGTACGCAATCTTCACCTCCGGCGGCAAGCAGTTCCGGGCCGAG
>DASPFU010000023.1:0-10952 GCA_035620935.1 Gemmatimonadales bacterium | reverse complement strand
CGAGTTCCAGTACGGCGAGCCCGGCTTCTCGAACGGGGGATTCCACGAGGGCGTGAGCCGGTGGCTCCACGGCAGCGCATTCACCGTGCGGGTCCAGGGGAGGAACCTCCAGGACTTCCTGCGGCGCGAGCACCCTGACCTCGTGCCCCGCATCCGGTTCATCAAGGTGGACGCCGAAGGATTCGACCTGGCCGTCCTCCAGACCCTGGACGGCATCATCCACGAGCGGCAGCCGTACCTCGAGGTCGAGATGTTCGCGCTGCGCAAGTCGCCGCCGCCCTACCGCCGCGCCCTGTTCGACTTCCTGGTCGGGCACGGCTATGCCGTGCACCGCATCGACGCCCCGCACAACGTCCTCGGCGAGGCGATCACGCCGGACAACCTGGCGCGCTGGGAGACCTACGACGTGCTCTGCGTGCCGCCGGGCGCACGCCCGGATCCGGCGCCCTGATCCACCACGGTGACACGTCTGATCGTCGGGCTGGTCGGGATCAAGCTGCTGCTGCACGTCGCGGCCGCCGCGGTCACGCCGTACGAGTTCCACCGGGACGAGTTGCTCTACTTCTCGATGGGCACGCACCTGCGGCTGTTCCACATGGACTTCCCGCCGCTGATCGCGCTCCTGTCGGAGCTGTTGCGCCATACCGTGGGCGTGTCGGTGTTCACCTACCGCATGCTGCCGGCCCTCGCCGGCGCGGGCGTGCTGCTCGTCGCTCTCGCCACCGCCCGCGCGCTGGGCGGCGGGCGGGTCGCGGTGCTGCTGACGGGTGTCGCCGTGCTGACGGGCGTCGTCTTCCTCCGCACCGCCGCGCTCTTCCAGCCGGTGGTGTTCGACCAGCTGGCGTGGGGTGCCGCGCTCTACGCGCTGCTGCGGCTCGAGCAGACGGACGACCCCCGCTGGTGGCACTGGCTCGGCCTGGCGGGCGGGCTGGGCCTGCTCACCAAGTTCTCGATCGCGTTCATCGGGGTAGGGGTCCTCGCCGCGCTCGTCGCGACCCCGCGCCGGCGCGCCCTGCTGGGGCCGGGGCCGTGGATCGCGCTGGGGATCGTCCTCGTCCTGGGCGGTCCCAGCATCCTCGGGCAGATCGCGCTCGGGTTCCCGGTCGTCGGCCAGCTGGACAGCCTGCGGGGATCTCAGCTCGAGCGCATCACCTGGCGCGAATTCCTGGGCACCCAGCCGCTGATGATGGGCCCGGCGATCGTCCTGGCGGGAGCGGGCGCCGTGGCGTCGTTCGTGGACCCGCGGCTCCGGCCGTTCCGCAGCGTGGCGATCGCGTGCCTCGCGACCTTCCTGCTCCTCGGCGCGCTCCAGGGCAAGCCCTACTACGCCGCGCCGATCTTCCCGGTGCTGTCGGCGGCGGGCGCGGTGTGGGTGGAGGGGCTCGGACGCCCGCGCCTGCGGGCGGCGATCGCCTGGGGCGTCGGCGCGGCCGCCGTGGCATACGGCATCGCGCTCCTGCCCCTCGGGTTGCCGGTCGTACCGCCAGCGCCGATGGCGCGGTACGCCGCCGCCATCGGCCTGACCGCGGCGACCCGGACCAACACCGGGGGGCGGCTTCCTCTGCCCCAGGACTACGCCGACATGCTGGGCTGGCGGGAGAAGGCAGACGCCGTGGCGGGCGTGGTCGCCACGCTCACGCCGGCCGAGCGGGAGCGGACGGTGCTCTACGGCGACAACTACGGCCAGGCGGGCGCGCTCGACCTCTACGGCCGCCGCCTCGGGCTGCCGCCGGTCGTGAGCCTGACGGGCAGCTTCTACTATTTCGGTCCGGGTGAGCGTACCGCGGGCGTGATCCTGGCGCTCGGCGTCGAGCCCGCCGAGGTCGAGACCGTGCGGTGCGGCTCGCTCGAGGTGGGCCCCCGGGTCTCGAACCCGTGGGGCGTGGAGGAGGAGCAGGACGTGCCGATCGTCGTGTGTCGCGAGCCGGACATCACCCTGCGGGAGCTGTGGGCGCGCCGCGCCCCCGAGCAGTGATCCTCAGCACAGGAGCCCAGATGCGCGCGTTCAACCTCTTGTCGGTCTCGTTCGTTGCTTTGGCCGTGCCGGCCGCGGCGCAGAGTCACCCCGGGCGCGCCCGGGAGGTCTTCGCGGCCGAGAGCGCGTTCGCGCAAACGCTGGCGGCGCGGAACCTGGCCGCCTTCGGGACGTTCGTGGCCTATGACGCCGTGTTCTTCGGCCGCAGCGGCCCGCTGCGCGGCAAGGCGGCGGTGGTGGCCGGGTGGCAGCCCTTCTTCGAGGGGCCGGACGCCCCGTTCTCCTGGTTTCCCGAGACGGTCGAGGTGCTCGCCTCCGGCACGCTCGCCCACTCGAGCGGACCGGTGCGCGACCACTCGGGCCGGCAGATCGGGACGTTCAACTCGATCTGGCGCCGCGAGGCGGACGGCCGCTGGCGCGTGGTGTTCGACAAGGGCTGCTCGTGCGAAGCGGCGGAGGCGGCCACGCCCACCGCCGACAGCCTCGCCATCGTCGCGGCCAGCCGCGCCTTCTCGGCGGCCTACGAGCGCAACGATACCGCGGCCCTGGGGCAGGTCTACGCCGACTCGGGCGTCCTGCTGCCGCCCGGCCGCGAGGTGCGCGGGCGGGCCGCGATCCAGCAGTACTTCGCCTGGGGGCCGCAGCACCGGCAACTGGTCCACGCGATGCGGTCCACCAACCTGGTGGTGCGCGGCGATCTCGCCGTGGACGTCGGGATCTGGACCAGCACGGCGCAACGAGGGGAGGACCCCCCGGTCACGAGCTCGGAGCGGTACGTCGTGGTCTGGGTGCGCCAGCGCGATGGCGCGTGGCGCATCCGGTACGACTTCTGGCACCGGCCCCAGCCCCAGCCCTAGCCGCCCCGACCTCCACGCGGATGGGTGGAGGAGGCGCATCTCCAGCGGGCGGTCACAGGGCCGGTCGGCCCGTGTAGCTTACGGGTGCGATGCCACCCGTCACCGCTCGCGGCGGCCCGGCCGAGCCCTTCGAGCTGTCCATCGAGGTCCGCCCGGCGGACATCGATGCGCTGGGTCATGTCAACAACGTGGTCTACCTTCAGTGGGTGCAGGACGCTGCCGTGGCGCACTGGCGCGCGGCGGCCACCGCCGAGCAGCAGGCGGCGCTGGTCTGGGTGGTGGTGCGTCACGACATCGAGTACCGCCGGCCCGCGCTCCTGGGGGACGCCGTCGTGGCGCGCACGTGGGTGGGGACGGCCACGAAGCGCGACTTCGACCGGCACACCGAGATCCTGCGCGCGGCCGATCGCAAGGTCCTGGCCCGGGCCCGTACCGTGTGGTGCCCGATCGACCCGCGCACCGGCCGCCCGACCCGCGTCGGGGACGACGTGCGCCGGCGGTTCTCGATCCCGGCCGAGTGAAGGCCTTTCACCAGGAGGGTCGATGACGCGCATCACCGCTGTTGGCGGGATGCTGTTGGCCCTGGCGGCGCTCGCGGCCTGTGAGCGGTCCGCTTCGCGGGACGGGTCGGCGCGTCCGCCGACGGACAGCCAGCCCGCCCCCGCGCCCCCGGCGTCCCCCGAGGTCGTCTACGACGCCCGCCACGGCGTGATCGTCCTGCCCGACAGCGCGCGCTTCCGCACGACGCTCTTCGACCTGCGGGTGATCGGACAGCTCCCGGTCGCGGGCCGGCAGCCGTACTACGTGATGTCGGGCCGCAGTTGCGTCGATTGCGACGCCAACCTCGCGCTGTACGTACACTCGCCGAGCGACGGGCCGATGCGAATCGGGGCGGAGCAGCCCCGCTACCCCTATCCGGGCCGCGAGGTGTTCTACGACGACGGGTCGCCGCAGTTCGAGGCGCGGGCGTTCTTCGGGGACTGCGCCGCGGCGTACCCCAATGCCGTGGTCTGGTATCAGCGACGCCGCATCGAGGCGGACCAGTGGCGGTCGAGCGTCCTCGTGGTGCAGGCGGCCGGCGACGGGCTGCGGCAGGTCGAGCTCGATCGGATCCTCCCGGAGGTGACCGAAGCGGTCGCGGCGGTCGCGGCCGGCCGGTGCCGCGAGATTCGGGGCATCGACCGCACGAGCGAGCCGTGAGCGACGCGCGGAGCCGCCGGCCGTCGCGAACGCCGTTGCCCAGCCTGTTCCGCCCGCACCCGTGGCACGGTCTCGAGATCGGCCCGCGGCCGCCGGGGCTCCTCCACGCGTTCATCGAGATCACGCCGTTCGACCTCGTGAAGTACGAAGTGGACAAGCAGTCCGGGTATCTCCGGGTCGATCGCCCGCAGCGCGGTTCCGCCCTGCCGCCGGCCCTGTACGGGTTCGTGCCCCGCACCTACTGCGGGCCGCGCACGCAGCGGCTGTCGCCCCGGTCGGTGCGTGGCGACGGGGACCCGCTCGACATCTGCGTCCTCTCCGAGCGGCCGATCACGCGCGGCGAGGTACTGGTGCGCGCGCGAGTGGTGGGCGGCCTCCAGATGGTGGACGCGCGGGAGGCGGACGACAAGATCGTCGCGGTGCTCGACAACGACTGGGTGTACGGCGGCGCCCGCGACGTCGCCGACCTGCCGGCGGTCCTGGTCGAGCGGCTGGAGCACTACTTCCTCACGTACAAGCTCGTCCCCGGGGCGCGGCCCACCGCCCGTATCGACAAGGTCTACGGCCGCGCGCACGCCGAGAAGGTCGTGCGCGCGGCCATCGACGACTACCGCGAAGCCTTCGGGGGGTGACTGCCCGCTACTTCGTCTCCACCGCGATCGTCCGCGGCTTCGCCTTCTCGACCTTGGGCAGGGTCACCGTGAGCACGCCGCGATCGGCGGTCGCCTTGATCGCGCCCGAATCGACCGAGGCCGGCAGGGTGAACGTCCGTTCGAACGCGCCATAGGTCCGCTCGTAGCGGTGCACCCGCTCGGTCTTCTCCTCGGCCACCTGCTCCTTCGAGCCGCTGATCGTCAGCACGTTGCCTTCGACCGCGATCTGCACCTGGTCCGGGTTCACCCCCGGGATCTCCAGGTTGATGCGGATCGCGTCGGGCTGCTCCAGCACGTCCACCGGGGGTACCCACGCGGCGGTCGCGCTGTCGCGGAACCCCCAGTCGAAGTTGCCCAGGGTCTCGTTGAGCAGGCGGTTCACGTGGTTCTCGAACGCCGAGACCTCGGGCCGGACGGGGCGGAATCGGGTGAGCGTCAACATGGGTCCTTCCTCCTTCGTTCAACGGTGTGCGGTGTTCATCCATGGACAGCGGGGCCCTCATCGGCCCGCTCCAGCGGCCCGCCAAAGCAACCGGCATGCCGCGCCTCCGGCCTACTTATCTGCCACCCTGGCAAAGGGTTAGATTCCATTCTGGCAAGCGGGTGTCAGGCTGACAGTCCATTCAACCACCGAATCGCCGATGACCCATACCGCCACCGTGGAGCTGTCGCCGGCCGAGGTGCTGGCGCGCGCCAAGACGTTCTTCGCCGAACGGGTGCCGCACGCGAGCGCCTTCCCCGAGAAGGAGGGCCCCCAGTTCGTCGCCCTGCGCGGGCAGGGCGGGGAGGAGATCGTGATCCACGCCGTTCCCGGCGAGGGCGGCACCTCCCGGGTCCGGGCGTCGACCCTGCTCTTCGATCAGGCGGTCGGCCGGTTCCTGTCCACGTTGCCGCTCGCGTCCGGCGTCGACGTCCGGTGACGGCCGCGGCGGAGGCCCGCACGGTGCGGGTGACGGTGACCGACGCGTGGGATCAGGTCGTGTTGACGCTCCCGCCCGAGGCGACGGTGGCCGATCTCAAGCGGGAGGCCCTGGCGCGCGCGTTGGGCCGGCCGGTGGCGGCCGAGGACTACGTCGTCAAGCTGCGCGGCGCGCTGGTGCTGGACGAGTCGCGCACGCCGGCGGCCCTGGGGGCGGGGGCCAACGTGCCGTTCATCGTCCTCCCCGCCCGGCGGCGGCCCGTGCGGTGAGGACGCCGTCGCGGGCGCTGACCACGATCGCGGTCGGCGTGCTGGTCCTCGACGCGGCGCTGCTGGCGATCGCGGGCGTCGCCCTCGACCGGTGGTCGCTCCTGGTGGGTGGCGCCGCGTGCTCGGTGCTCGCCCTCCTCGTGGCGCTCGGCTGGCGACGCTACCGGCGCACGCTGACCGAGATCGAATCCGCGCGGCGGGAGATGCGCCGCGACGTGGAGTCGATCCGCGAGCTGCTCCACCGCCATCATCTGAACAACTGAGTGTCCACGGTCGTCGCGTGGCATCCGGCGAGCCGGCTGCACCAGGCCGGTGCCGGCCATCCGGAGCGTCCCCAGCGGATCGAGGCGGTGCTCGAGGCGCTGCGGGCACCGGACCTCACGGGACTGGTGGAATGGGTCGAGGCGCCGCCCGCCGACCGGGAGGCGCTGCTGCGCGTCCATCCCGCCGGATACCTGGACGCGCTCGAGGCGATCGGCGCGGCGGGCGGCGCGGCACTCGATCCCGACACCGTCATGGGGCCGCGGACCTGGGAGGCGGCGCTCGCGTCCGCGGGCGTGGCACTGGCGGCGGTGGAGCGCGGCGTGCGGGACGGCACGGCGTTCGGGGCGACGCGGCCCCCCGGCCACCACGCGCTCGCCGGCCGCGCCATGGGGTTCTGTTTCCTCAATAACGTGGTGATCGCCGCGCGCTACGGTCAGGAGCTGGGCCGCGGCCGGGTGCTCATCGTGGACTGGGACGTGCATCACGGGAACGGCACCCAGGCGCTGGTGGAGGCGGACCGCTTCATCCGGTTCGTCTCGCTGCACCAGTATCCCTGGTATCCGGGCACGGGCGCGGCGGACGAGCGCGGTGTCGGGAACGTGTTCAACGTGCCGCGGCCGCCCGATCTGCCGCGGGCCGTGTACGTGAGCGACCTGCTCGCGGCGGTGGACGCGGCCCTGGACGGCTGGCGACCGGACCTGGTGCTCGTGTCGGCGGGGTTCGACTCGCTCGCCGGCGACCCGCTGGGCGGCTTCACGCTCGAGCCGGACGACATGGCGGCGTTGACGACGGCGCTGCGCCAGCGCGCCGGCGGCGCCCCGGTGGTGGGCGTGCTCGAGGGGGGCTACCGGCTCGACCTGCTCGCCCGTGGCGCCGCGGCGCACGTGCGCGCGCTTGCCTGACCCCCGCCGCCCCGGCACCTTTCTCTCGTGACCGCCGCCGCGACGCCGCAGACCGGCAAGAACTGGCCCACGAGCATCTACCGCCGGGCCGACGCGACCGTCGAGCACGACATCTCCCCGATGCGGATGCGGGAGATCGTGCAGTCGGGCGAGGGCGAGTTGTGGGTGGACATCGACTCCACCAACACCCACCAGCACGCGCTGCTCGAGAAGATCTTCGAGTTCCACCACCTGTCCATCGAGGACACGCTCTCCCCCGGGACGCGCGTCAAGCTGGAGGAGTACGACCGCTACATCTTCGTGGTCGTCTCGGGCGTGCAGTTCGACGCGGCGACGGCCGACCCCTTCGACCTCGAGACGTTCAACCTGTACTTCTTCCTCGGGAAGAACTTCGTCGTCACCGTGCACGCTGCCCCCTCGCCGCCCTGCGGGGGCATGCGCGATCGCCTGATGCGCAGTCCGGATATGCTCGCGCGCGGGGCGGAGATGACGATGCACGGCATCATCGACCAGTCGGTGGATGCGTTCTTCCCGTTGGTGGAGCAGATGGGCGACCTGGTCGAGAATCTCGAGGAGGCGGTGTTCCAGGAGTTCGACGAGAAGCTGATCCACCAGATCTTCAAGGCGAAACGGGCCGCGTTCGCCGTGCGGCGCCACATCGGGCCGCTGCGCGAGGTGCTCAACATCCTCACCAACCGGCCGACAACCTACATCCGGCCGGAGACCCAGCTCTATTATCGTGACGTGTACGACCACACCATCCGCATCATGGAGTGGGTGGACACGACGCGGGACCTGCTGGCGGGGGTGATCGAAACCTACCTGTCGCAGACGTCGAACCGGATGAACCGCATCATGAAGCAGCTGTCGATCGTGTCCACCATCGCGCTGCCGCTGATCGTGATCGGCGGCATCTACGGGATGAACTTCGCGCATCTGCCGCTCACCGACAGCCCGCTGGGGTTCTGGACGACGCTCGGCATGATGGGCCTCGTGTCGGCCGTGCTGGTGTTCTGGCTCAAGAGGCAACGGTGGTTCTGAAGCTCGCGACCGAGGTGGTCACGCTCCAGACCCGTCACCCCTTCATCATCGCCCGGGGCGGGCAGAGCGAGTACCGCGTCGTGTGGGTGCGGCTCACCGACCAGGACGGCGCCGAGGGCTGGGGGGAGGCGGACCCGTCCGCCTACTACGGCGAGACCGCCGACACCGTGCTCGAGAAGCTCAAGGTGCTCGAGCCGCTGCTGCCGGCCGATCCGTTCGACCTGGAGGGCGCGGAGGCCCGGTTCGCGGCGGCGGTGCCGAAGAACGGCGCGGCGCGAGTCGCCCTGTCGGCCGCCCTGCACGACCTCGTGGGCAAGCGGCTGGGTCAGCCGCTGTGGCGCCTGTGGGGACTCGATCCCGCCAGGGCTCCCGTCTCCTCCTTCACGATCGGGCTCGACACGCCCGAGAAGATGAAAGCCAAGGTGGCCGAGGCGGCGCCGTACCCCGTCCTCAAGGTCAAGCTCGGCACGGACCGCGACGAGGAGATCCTGCGGACCATCCGCGAGGCCACCGACAAGCCGCTCCGTGTGGACGCGAACGCCGGCTGGACCCGCGACCGCGCGCTCGCGATGCTCCCGGTGCTCGACACCTACGGCGTCGAGTTCGTGGAGCAGCCCCTCCCCCCGGAGGACCTGGACGGCATCGCGGCGGTGCGGCGCGCCGCGCGGATCCCGGTGGTGGTGGACGAGAGCTGCATCGTGGCGCACGACATCCCGCGGGTAGCGGGCGCGGCGGACGGGATCAATATCAAGCTGGCGAAGTGCGGGTCGCTGCGGGAGGCGCTGCGCATGATCGCCGCGGCGCGGGCGCACGGGATGATGGTGATGGTCGGCTGCATGATCGAGTCCTCGCTCGGCATCACCGCCGCCGCGCATTTCACCCCGCTCGTGGACGCGGCGGACCTGGACGGCGCCGCGCTGTGCGTCAACGACCCCTTCGTCGGGGCCACCATCGAGGGCGGGCGCATCGCCCTCCCCAAGGGACCGGGGCTGGGCGTCTGGCGGCGATGAGCCCGCCGCGCTACGCCGAAATCGCCCTTCCGCTCCCCGTCACGCGTTCCTACACCTACGAGATCCCGGCCGAGCTGAGCGCGCGCGCCGTGCCGGGAGCGCGCGTCGTGGTCCCGCTCGCGCGGCGCCGCGCCGTGGGGCTCGTCACCGCGGTGGACGTGGTGGCGCCCGACGTCCCGGCCCGGGCCGCGCTCGCCGCGCCCGACGACGAGCCGGCGCTCACCCCGGCCCTCATCGAGCTCGCCCGCTGGATCTCGGACTACTACGGCGCGCCCCTGGGGCTCACGCTGCGCGCGATGCTGCCGGGGCCGTTCTGGTCGGTGGCGAAACCCGCCGGGCCGGCCGAGGGGCGGGAACGGGTGGTGGCGCTGGTGCGGCGGCTCCCCTCGCTCACCGAGCGCGAGGACGCGTTCCGGCGCGCGCCCCGGCGGCGTGCGGCGTACGAGGCGCTTGAGGCCCTGGGGGGCACGGCCCCGGTGCGCCACCTCGTGGACCGGCTCGGCCTGTCGAGGGCGGTGCTGAACGGCCTGGTCGATCAGGGACTGGCCGAGGTGCGCGTGGTGGCGCGCCCGCGCGACCCGTTCGCGGGCGTGTCGGTGCCACCGCCGCCGGCGATGACGCCCGCCCAGGCGGAACTGGTGCGGGCCCTGCTCGCTGCGCCGGGCGCCACCCCGGCGGTGATCCACGGCGTCACCGGGTCGGGGAAGACGCTGGTCTACCTCGAGGTGCTGCGCCGCCTGGTGGACGCGGGGCGGGGCGCGATCGTGCTCGTGCCCGAGATCGCGCTGACGCCGCAGACCGTGGCGCGGGTGCGCGGCGTGTTCGGCGACCGGGTCGCGGTGCTGCATTCCGGGCTGTCCGACGGCGAGCGTCTGGACGCCTGGCGCGCACTGCGCCGCGGCGACCGCGTCGTCGCGGTCGGTCCGCGCTCCGCCGTCTTCGCGCCGGTGCGCGACCTCGGGGCGATCGTGGTGGACGAGGAGCACGAGCCGAGCTACAAGCAGGGCAGCACGCCCCGCTACCACGCGCGTGACGTGGCGCGGGCCCGCGCGCGGCTCGAGGGCGCGCGGCTGATCCTCGGCAGCGCCACGCCGTCGCTCGAGACGCTGCATGCGGCGGACACCGGGACCGCGCGGCTGTTCGAGCTGCCCGAGCGGGTGGGCGCGCGGCCCCTCCCGCCCGTCGCGGTGGTGGACCTGCGCAGTGCCGAGCGGGTGCCCGAGGCGCGCGCCATCCCGTGGACCACCGTGCTCGACGCCGCCGTGTCCGTGGCCCTCGAGCGCGGCGAGCAGGTGATCCTGCTGCTCAACCGGCGCGGGTTCGCCACCTACCTCCAGTGCCCGCACTGCGGGGCGGTGACCGAGTGCCCGCATTGCGCCATCGCGCTCACCGTGCACCGCACGCCGCGGGCCCTGCGCTGTCACTATTGCGGTCACGAGCGGCCGATCCCGGAGACCTGCGCCGCCTGCGGCCACGCGACCCAGCGCCAGGGCGGGCTGGGCACCCAGCAGCTCGAGCACTTCCTGGGCTTGCGCTTCCCGGCGGCACGGATCGCCCGGATGGACCTGGACACCACCAGCACCAAGTGGGCGCATCACGAGATCCTCGGGCGCTTCGCGCGGGGTGAGGTGGACCTCCTGCTGGGGACGCAGATGATCGCGAAGGGGCTGGACTTCCCCAACGTGACAGTGGTGGGGGTGGTGGACGCGGACACGGGGCTCCATCTGCCGGACTTCCGTGCGGCGGAGCGCACCTTCCAGCTCCTGGCCCAGGTGGCCGGCCGGGCCGGCCGCGGCCCCAGGGGGGGCCGCGTCATCGTGCAGACCCGCCACCCGCACCATCATGCCCTGGTCTGGGCGGC
>DASPFU010000022.1:0-15704 GCA_035620935.1 Gemmatimonadales bacterium | reverse complement strand
CTCCCCCAGGTCCTCTTCCGAGGGGTGCACCGCGGCCTCGTCGAGGGACTGCAGCAGCTGGGACAGCGCATCCGGCTCCGACAGCCGGCCCGGGAGGCCCCGCAGCGCGACCCGCTGCTCGGGCAGCAGGTCGCGCGCGCGCTGCAGCACGACCTTGATCTCGCGCAGGATGTACGCTACCGAACGGAAATCAGCGGCGCCGAGAAGATAGGGGATGAAGTTCTCGAGGATCGAGATCAGCTCCGCCCGCACGGTGCTGTAGGTCTGCAACTCGAGCAGATCGAACAGCATCGCGAGGACGTTGCGCCGCAGATCCTGGGCGTACTCGCGCTCGACCTCGCTCCGCAGATACTCGATCTCCCGATCGTCGAGGAAATAGAGGGTCGAGTCGAACTCCTCGATCGACACGACACCCCGTGCGGGCGGGGCCTCCTCCTGCACGGATTCCCGCACCGCCGACGCCGGGATCCCCGTCTGCGCTTCCTCGACCTCGATCGGCGCGACGTTGTCCGCCGCCAGCTCGCGGAACGTGTAGGCGATGGACTTGAAATCCTCCGCCCACAGGAGCGTCAGGAGATCGTCCGGCGCCTCCGGCGGCAACGAGCGCGCCCGGTTGATCACCGCGAGGAACCGCACCACTTCGCCGTCCTCCGCGCCGCGGCGGAACGTGACGGTGCGGATGCCGTCCTTGAAGAGCGTCCAGGCGAGGCTCTCGTGCTTCTCGTCCTGGCGGTACACCTCGTTGCCCTCCCAGTTCAACTCGACCTCGCCGACGTCGAGCACCAGCGTGTCGATCACCTCCCACAGGCGGCGAAAGGCCTCCTGGAGGTTGGCGATGGCCTTCTGGTAGACGGGATTGTTCGGAAGGTAGAGTTGGTTCGCCCGGAGGGCCTTCGACAGGACCTGGAGCAGGTCCGCCACCTGCGCCGGGGGCAGCGCGACGTCGCGGGCGCTCAGATCGGTCGTCACCGGGGCGCTCCCGTGCGCTCCGCCACCAGGGCCACGTCCTTGTCGCCGCGGCCGGAGAGGTTGACCAGCACCAGGTCCCCTGGCGACCAGCGTCCCGCGGCCGCGAGGACCCACGCGACGGCATGCGCGCTCTCGAGGGCCGGCACGATCCCCTCGAGTCGCGCGAGGGTCGCGAAGGCGGTCAGGGCCTGGTGATCGGTCACCGCCTCATACAATACCCGACCGCAGTCCCGAAGGTAAGCGTGCTCCGGGCCGACCCCGGGATAGTCGAGCCCCGCCGACACCGAGTGGGCCGGCCGCACCTGCCCATCGGCGTCCTGTAGGACGTAGCTCAGGCTCCCGTGGAACACCCCCGGCGTCCCCCGGCTGAGCGGCGCGGCGTGTCGCCCCGTGTCGACGCCATCGCCCGCGGCCTCGACCCCGACCAGCTCGACGGCCGCGTCGTCCAGGAACGCGGTGAACATGCCGATCGCGTTCGAGCCGCCGCCGACGCAGGCGACGACCGTGCGCGGCAGGCGCCCGTACCGTTCGACCACCTGCGCGCGGGCCTCGCGGCCGATGACCGACTGGAAGTCCCGCACCATCCGCGGGAACGGGTCGGGCCCGACCGCGGAACCGATGATGTAGTGCGTCGTGGTCACGTTGGCGACCCAGTCGCGGAGCGCCTCGTTGGTGGCGTCCTTCAGGGTGCGCGTGCCGGAGCGGACCGGCACCACCCGCGCGCCCAGCAGCTCCATGCGATACACGTTGAGCCGCTGGCGGCGCATGTCTTCCTCGCCCATGTACACCACGCACTCCAGACCGAACCGCGCGCAGACGGTCGCGGTGGCGACCCCGTGCTGCCCGGCGCCCGTTTCCGCGATGATCCGGCGCTTGCCCATCCGCCGCGCGAGCAGGGCCTGCCCGACCGTGTTGTTGATCTTGTGGGCCCCGGTGTGATTCAGGTCCTCGCGCTTCAGCACCACCTCCACGCCGTCGTCCACCCGGGCGGCGAGGCGCGGCACGCCGGTGAGCGGCGTGGGTCGCCCGACGTAGTCCCGCAGCAGGCCCGCCAGCTCCCCCTGGAATGCGGGGTCGGCCCGAGCCGCGTCGTAGACCGCGGCCAGCTCGTCCAGCGCCGCCACGAGCGTCTCGGGCACATAGCGCCCGCCGTACGGCCCGAACCGTCCGCTCACCGGCCGCCCCCCGCCGCTGCGGCGCGGCCGCGCCGCTCGACGCAGGCGAGATCCCGCACCGCCGCGGCCGGATCCCCGGCGCGTGACAGGGCGCTCCCGATGAGCACCGCGTCCGCCCCTGCCCGGGCCACGCGCTCCACGTCAGCCGCGCTCCGGATGCCGCTCTCGGCGACCGCCGGCACGCCCCCCGGCACCAGCGCGAGCAGCCGCTCCGCCACCGACAGATCCACCGCGAGCGTGTCCAGGTCGCGGCTGTTCACGCCCACGACCGACGCGCCCACCGCCAGGGCCTGCGCCAGCTCGGCCTCGGTGTGCGCTTCCACCAGTGTCTCGAGGCCGACGCCGCGCGCCTCCCGGGCGAGGTCGCGGAGCCGCGCCGTCCCCAGCGCCCGGACGATGAGCAGCACGGCGCTCGCGCCGGCCGCGCGCGCCTCGAGCAGCTGCAGCTCGCCCACGATGAAGTCCTTGCGCAGCACCGGCACCCGCACCGCCCGGGCGACCGCGGCCAGGTCCGCCACCGTGCCGCCGAAGAACGCCTCATCGGTCAGCACCGACACCGCGCGCGCTCCGCCCGCCACATACGCCTCCGCACGGGCGGCCGGGTCCAGGTCCGGGCGGAGATCGCCCTCCGACGGCGAGCGCCGTTTCACCTCGGCCACGACCGCGACACACCCACCCCCCAGCGCCGCCCCGAGTGACGCCACCGGCCCGGCTCGCGCGGCGGCCCGCGAGAGCGCCCCGCCCTGGGGTGCGAGGGCGGCGGCGCGTCGCCGGGCGGCGTCGAGGATGCTCGCGAGAACTGGTCCTTGCATTCGGTCGATCTTCGGGTAAATTCGATTCGGCTTATATTCGGGAGTCGGCATGCCCCTGACGCGACGCCAGCACGAGATCCTCGAGTACGTGCGGCAACATATCGAAGACCAGGGTTACGCGCCCAGCTTCGAGGAGATCTCGGAACGGTTCGGGTTTCGGTCCCTCGCCACGGTCCACGAGCACCTCACCAACCTGGAGCGCAAGGGCTACATCCGCCGGGCGCACAACGAGAGCCGGGCGATCGAGATCGTCCCCCCGAAGGACCAGGCCGGGGCCACCGACCTCCCCGTGCTGGGTCTGGTCGCCGCCGGCGAGCCGATCGAGGCCGTGACCGAGGGCGATACCCTCGCCGTCCCGGACGAGCTGCTGCCGCGTCGCGGCCGCAGCTACGTACTGCGCGTCCGCGGCCAGTCGATGGTGGACGAGCAGATCTGCGACGGGGACTACCTGGTGGTGCACGAGCGCCAGCAGGCGGACAACGGCCAGACCGTCATCGCGCTGATCAATGGCGCCGGTGCGACCGTCAAGCGGTACTACCGCGAGCCTGGCGGCTGGATCCGCCTCCAGCCGGCCAACGCCACGATGGCGCCGCTGCGCGCCAACGAGCGCGACGTCGTGATCCAGGGCATCGTCGTCGGCGTCATCCGGAAGTACTGACACTCGCCTTGCGCCAGTTCTCGAGCACGGCGCGGGCGGCGCCCGAGCTGAGCACGTGGCGCGCCCGGCCGATGCCCTCGGCATACGATGCCGCCAGCCCCGCCACGTAGATCGCGGCCCCGGCGTTGAGCAGCGTGGCCGCCGCTCCCGCCTCGTCCCCGGCCCCGCCGGCCACCAACGCCTCGATACGGGCCGCGTTCTCCGCCGGCGCCCCGCCGCGCAGGGCTGCCACGTCATCCACGCCGAGCCGGTAGATCGCCGGGTCGATGGTCCAATGGGTGACCGCGTCGCCCCGCACTTCCCACACGTCAGTCACGCCGTGCGGTGAGATCTCGTCCAGACCGCTGCGCCCGTGCACCACGAGCGCGTGCACCGCGCCCAGCTGGCGCAGGGCCTCGGCCGCGAGCGGGGCCCGATCGGGATCCGCCACGCCGACGACCTGACGCGACACGCCGGCCGGGTTGGCGAGCGGCCCGAGCAGGTTCATCAGGGTCGGTACCCCCAGCTCCCGCCGCACCGGCCCCACGTGCCTGACGGCGGGATGGAACTGGGGGGCGAAGAGGAATGTGATGCGGCACGCCCGCAGCACGCGCGCCGCGCCAGCGGCGTCGTGAAGGATCCGGATCCCCAGGGCCTCGGCGACGTCCGCCGACCCGCAGGCGGAGGTGAACGACCGGTTGCCGTGCTTCGCCACGGTCGCGCCGGCGCCCGCCGCGACCAGCGCCGCGACGGTCGAGATGTTGAACGTCGACACGGCGCCGCCGCCCGTGCCGCACGTGTCGATCATGTGGGGCGCAACAACGGGGACCCCGACCATCGCGGCGCGCAGCGCCCGCGCGGCGCCGGCGATCTCTGCGGCGGTCTCGCCCCGCACGCGCAACCCGAGCAGCAGCGCGCCGACCTGCGCGGGCGTCGCTTCGCCGCGCATCACGTCGCCGAACGCCGCCGCCACTTCGTCGGCGGCGAGCGTCCGCCGTGCGGCCAGGGCGGCGAGGGCCAGCTGGAGGGAAGAGCGTGCGTCCATCGTCCGGGGATGCGGGAGGGCCAAACGGTTCCCGAAAGTCGACCCGAAAGAAACCGCGTTCCGTGAGACGGGACAAGGGGTTGCGGCTTGCTCGGGGCGTTCGGGGGCGTCTATCTTTCGCGCGTGCCGAACCGCCCCTTCCTCGCGGTGCTCCACTATGACGGAGGGGGATTCGTCGGATGGCAGCGCCAGCCCGTCGGACGCACCGTGCAGGCGGAGCTGGAGGCGGTGCTCGAGCGGCTCGCGGGGCAGCGCACCCCCGCAGTGGGCGCCGGTCGGACCGACAGCGGGGTGCACGCCCGCGGGCAGGGAGCGGGATTCACGCTGCCGGAGCGGTGGAGTGCGGAGCCGGAGGCCCTGCGGCGCGCGTTGAACGCGCTCCTGCCGCGCGACATCTGGGCCGAGCGCGTGCACGTGATGAGGCCGGGCTTCCATCCGCGCCGCAGCGCGACCGCGCGGCGCTACCGGTACGTGATCGGCAGCGACGACGCCGCGCGATCGCCGTTCCGGTACCGGTTCGAGTGGGCGCTGGGCCGTCCTCTCGACCTCGAGCGGTTGCGCGCCGCCGCGGCGCTGCTCGTCGGGGAGCACGACTTCCGGGGCCTCTGCGCTGCCGGGGTGGTCACGCCCCATCAACGATGCCGCGTGGCGCTCGCCGAGTGGGCGCCGCGAGTGGACGGGACGGGGGTGGCGTTCACGATCGAGGCTGATCGGTTCCTGCACCGGATGGTGCGGTTCTGCGTGGGCACGATGATCGACATCGCGCTGGCGCGCCGTCCCCCCGAGGACCTGTCCCGCCTGCTGACCGCGTCCGACAACCAGGCGGCCAGCCCGCCTGCCCCGCCGCACGGGCTCTACCTCGAGGCCGTACGGTATCCCCCTGACCTCTACGCCGGGGCGTGACCATGAAGTTCTTCCTCGATAGCGCGAGCCTGAAGGACATCGGATGGGCCCGCCAGGCCGGTCTCATCGACGGTGTGACGACCAATCCGTCCCTCCTGGCCAAGCAGGCGGGCGACCTCGATCCCCGCGATGTCCTCAAGGAGATCTGCTCCCTCGTCGAGGGGCCCGTCTCGGCCGAGGTCGTGGCGGTGGACGCGGCCGGGATGCTGCGCGAGGGGCGCGAGCTCGCGAGGCTCGCGGACCACATCGTGGTGAAGATCCCGATGCTCGAGGAGGGGATGGTGGCGGTGCGCCAGCTCGCCGCCGAGGGGATCCGCACCAACGTCACGCTGTGCTTCTCGAGCGTGCAGTGCCTCATCGCCGCCAAGGCGGGGGCCACGTACGTGAGCCCGTTCGTCGGGCGGCTCGACGATGTCGGACAGGACGGCATGGACGTGATCAGGGAGGCCCGGCAGATCTTCGACAACTACGCGATCGAGACCCAGATCCTCGCGGCCTCGATGCGGCACCCGCGCCACGTCGCGGACGCCGCCATGATCGGGGCCGACGTGGCGACGATCCCGCCCGACGTCCTCCGCAAGCTGCTGCTGCATCCGCTCACCGACCGCGGACTGGATCAGTTCCTGAGCGACTGGGCCAAGCTGGGCCACCGCGCGAAGGCCACGGTGTGACCTGGGCCTCGCCGCTCGGCACCCGGTACGCATCCGCGCCGATGCGCGCCCTGTGGGGCGAGCCCCGGCGCATCGGGCTGTGGCGCCGCCTGTGGCTTGCCCTGATGGAGGCGCAGCGGGACCTCGGCCTCGCCATCCCCGCCGAGGCGATCGCCCAGCTCCGCGCCAACCTCGACACCGTCGACCTCGCCCGGGCCGCCGAGTACGAGCGACGATTCCGCCACGACGTGATGGCGCACATCCATCACCTCGGGGACCAGGCGCCCGCGGCGCGGCCCTTCCTGCACCTCGGCGCCACGAGCGCCTACGTCACCGACAATGCCGACCTCCTGCTGATGCGGGAGGGCCTCACGCTGCTGCTCGGCCGGCTGGGCGCCGTGCTCGCGGCGCTCGCGGAGGCGGCGCGCCGCCACCGGGCGGTCCCCTGCCTGGCCTACACGCACTTCCAGCCCGCGCAGCTCACGACGGTCGGCAAGCGGGTCGCGTTGTGGGCGCAGGACTTCGCGCTCGATGCCGAGGAGCTGCTGCAACGGATCGCGACGCTGCCCTTCCGCGGGGTGAAAGGCACCACCGGCACGCAGGCGTCGTTCCTCGATCTGTTCGACGGCGACGGCGCGAAGGTGCGCGAGCTCGACGCCCGCGTCGCCCGGGCCATGGGCTTCGACCGCGTCCTTCCGCTCACCGGCCAGACGTACACGCGCAAGGTGGACGCGCAGGTGCTCGCCGCGTGCTCCGGGATCGCGGCGTCGGCCGCCAAGTTCGCCACCGACCTCCGCCTCCTCCAGCACGAGGGGGAGATCCTCGAGCCATTCGAGGCCGAGCAGGTCGGCTCGAGCGCGATGCCCTACAAGCGCAATCCGATGCGGGCGGAGCGGATCACGGCGCTCGCCCGCTACGTCATCGAGCTCGAGGGCAACGCCTGGCACACCGCCGCGACGCAGTGGCTCGAGCGGACGCTGGACGACAGCGCCAACCGCCGCCTCGTCCTTCCCGAGGCGTTCCTCGGCGCCGATGCGATCCTCGTCCTGGCGTCGAACGTGGCGGCCGGGCTGGAGGTGCGCGGGGCAGTGATCGCGCGCCGGGTCGCCGAGGTGATGCCGTACCTCGTGACCGAGCGCCTGCTGATGCGCGGTGTCAGGGCCGGGGGCGACCGCCAGCGGCTCCACGAGGTGATCCGCGGCCACAGCCTCGCCGCCGCGCGCGCCGTGGCCGAGGACGGCGCGCCGAACACGCTGCTCGACGCGCTCGCCCGGGACCCGGCGTTCAGCGCCCTGGGGGTCGCGGCGCGCCCCGACGAGCGCGATCCCGCCGGCTACGTCGGCCGGGCCCCCGCGCAGGTGGACGAGTATCTTGCCGAGACGCTCGCACCCCTGCTGGAACGGATCCAACGCGTGGCGCCCACCGCGGGCGCCGCGGAGGTGAACGTATGACGGCCGTCCTGACTGCCAGCGCGCTCCCCCTGCCCCTGCTCCGCCGCGGCAAGGTCCGCGAGGTGTACGAGGTGGACGCGCAGACCCTGCTCCTCGTGGCCAGCGACCGCGTCTCCGCGTTCGACGTGGTGCTGGCGGAGCCGGTCCCCCACAAGGGCGCGGTGCTGACGCAGCTTTCCGCCTTCTGGTTCGACCGCCTCGCCGCCGTGATGCCGCATCACTGCCTCACCGCGGACGCGGCCGAGATCGCGCGCCGCCTTCCGGCGCTCGGCGCCCACCGGACACAGCTCGCGGGCCGCGCCATGCTCGCGCGCCGCACCACACCGGTCCCGTTCGAGTGCGTGGTACGAGGCTACCTCTCCGGATCGGCCTGGGCGGAGTACCGCCGCTCGGGCACGCTGGCGGGAGAGCCGCTCGCGGCGGGCCTGGTGGAGAGCGCCCGGCTCGACCCCCCGATCTTCTCGCCCGCGACCAAGGCCGACACCGGCCACGACGAGAACGTGACCTTCGCGCACGTCGTGGCCGCGTTGGGCGAGCCGCTCGCCCTGCGCCTGCGCGACGCGAGCCTGGCGATCTACGAGGCAGGACGCGCCTACGCCGCGCAGCGCGGGATCATCATCGCGGACACCAAGTTCGAGTTCGGCACCACGAGCGACGGCCAGCTGCTCGTGATCGACGAGATCCTCACACCGGACTCGTCCCGCTTCTGGCCGGCGGACCAGTACACGCCGGGCCGCGGCCAGCCGAGCTTCGACAAGCAGCCCCTGCGCGACTACCTCGCCGGCCTGAAGCAGTCCGGCGCGTGGGACGGCAACCCTCCTCCCCCGGCGCTCCCGCCCGACGTGGTGCAGGCGACCAGCGTCCGCTACCTCGACGCGTTCCGGCGGCTCACGGACCGCGATCTCGCCATCGCCTGACATGCGGCTCGCCCCCGAGGGGACCCCGTTCGTCGCGGCCGGCTGGACGCTCGTGGCGCTGTGCCTGTGGGCCGCCATGCGGTGGGGGGGCTGGGTGGCCTACGTGCCGCTCGCGCTCACGACCGCCGTCGGCATCTGGCTGCTGCTGTTCTTCCGTGATCCCCGCCGCGACGGGCCGCGCGGCGAACGCCTCGTGATCGCGCCCGCCGACGGGCGGATCGTGAGCGTGGTGGAGGTCGACGAGCCGACGTGGCTCGCGACGCGGGCGCTCCGCATCTCGGTCTTCATGAACGTCTTCGACGTGCACGTGAACCGCTATCCGGTGAGCGGCACGGTGGAGCACTACCACCACCATCCCGGCAAGTTCCTGCACGCCGCCACCGACAAGGCGAGTCTCGACAACGAGCAGGCCTCGATCGGCCTGCGCGGCCCGCGCGGCCCGGTCCTGGTGCGGCAGATCGCGGGCCTGGTGGCGCGCCGGATCGTCACCGACGGCCGCCCGGGGACCCGGGGCGAACAGGGAGCGCGGCTCGGCATGATCCGGTTCGGGTCGCGCGTGGACGTGTTCCTCCCGGCGGACCAGCGCGCCACGGCCCGGGTCGCGGAGGGCGACCGCGTGCGGGCCGGCGTGACCATCCTCGCGGAGTACCCATGACGCAGCGCGGCCGCTTCCGCCCCAACATCCGGCGCGTCGTGGTCGTCGTGCCGAGCCTGTTCACGCTGTTCAATCTCTTCTTCGGCTTCTGGTCGATGGTGCTGGCGTCGCGCGGCGACCTCGAGCGCGCCGGCTGGTTCATCGTGATCGCCGGGATCCTGGACATGCTCGACGGGCGGGTGGCCCGGCTGTCGCGCACCGGCTCGCGGTTCGGCGCAGAGCTCGACAGCCTGGTCGACATCGTCAGCTTCGGCGTGGCCCCGGCATACCTGATGTACGAGGGCCACTTCGCCGGCGCCGGCGCGGCCGCGTGGATCTTCTGCTACTTCTACGTGATGGCAGCCGCCATCCGGCTCGCCCGCTTCAACGTGACCCAGGCCGGGACCGCCAAGGCGCATTTCGTCGGACTTCCCTCCCCCGCGGCGGGGATGACGCTCGCCACGTACTGGCCCTTCAGCGGGACGGCGCTGTACGACAACGCCTTTGCCGACCTGCCGTGGGCCCAACTGCTCCCGTTCCTGATGATCGCGCTCACGATCCTGATGGTGAGCAACGTACGGTACGCCAAGTTCCCCCGGGCCGGACTGCGGGACGCCCGGGGACTCTTGGGCCTCGCCGTGCTATTGTGTATCCTGTTCTTCGGGATCTGGCGGCCCCGGGAGTTCTTCTTCCCCCTGGGCCTCGCCTACATGACGTACGGCGTGGCCCGGGCGGTGGTGCTGGGGTTCCTCGTGGGACCCGACGAGGACGAGGGGGCCGAGATCGCCGGGTCCATCGTGATCGACGAACAGCCGCCGGGCGGGATCGACGCGGCGCAGGGCGAGCGCCGGCGCGGCGTGCCGCCCACGGGAGGCCACGGGTGAGCGCATTTCGGGTCGAGATCCGGGTGATGCCCCGGATCGGGCTGCTGGACCCGCAGGGTCAGGCGGTGGAGCACGCGCTGCACACCCTCGGCTTCGCCGAGGTGCGCGGTGCGCACGTCGGCAAGCACCTCGTCGTCGAGCTCGAGGCGCCGACCCGCGACGCGGCGGCCGAGCGCGCGCGCGTGATGTGCGAGCGACTGCTCGCCAATCCGGTGACCGAGGACTTCCTCGTCGCCGTCGAGGCGGCGGGTTGAAGCGCGTCGCGATCATCGTCTTCCCGGGATCCAACTGCGACGCGGACACGCTCGCCGCTGCGCGCGCCGCCGGGTCGGATGCCTACTACGTGTGGCATCGGGAGCGTGACCTGCGGCGGGCCGACGTGGCGATCCTCCCCGGGGGGTTCAGCTACGGCGACTACCTCCGGGCCGGCGCCATCGCGCGGTTCTCGCCCGCGATGCAGGCCGTGGCCGACCATGCCCGCGCCGGCGGCGCGGTCCTGGGAATCTGCAACGGCTTTCAGATCCTGTGCGAAGCGGGCCTCCTCCCCGGGGCCCTGACGCGCAACGCCGGCCTCCGCTTCCTGTCCCGCCCGGTCCGGATCCGCGTGGAACGGACCGACACGCCGTTCACGGGCCTGTACGCGTCCGGAGAGATCCTCGAGGTGCCGGTGGCGCACGGCGACGGCCGCTACACCGCCGACGACCGGACGCTGGCCGAGATCGAGGCGGAGGGGCGGGTCGTGTGGCGCTACGTGGACGACAACCCCAACGGGTCCCTGCGAGCCATCGCCGGGATCTGCAACCCCGGGCGCAACGTTGTGGGCATCATGCCGCACCCCGAACGCCGCAACGCGACGGTGCTCGGCGGCGACGATGGAGCGCGTGTCTTCCTTTCCATGGAGGCTCATCATGCGACGCAACGCCATGACGGTGTGCGTGCTGCTGGCGGTAGCCAGCGGGGCGTGTAAGAAGGAAGGCGAACAGCCGGCGCCCGACGCGGCCGCCAGCCTCGACAGCGCCGCCGCGGCCGACACCGGCACGATCGCCACGGCGCCCGAGGCGCCGACCGGCCAGTCCGAGACCGCGCCGCCCCGGATCGAGACCGCGCCGCCGCCGCCCGTCGGAATGCCCGCGGCCGTCGAGGACGTCCCCTACGTGTCCGACGATACGGGCACGGTCGGACCCGGAATGACCGAGGCGGAGGTGGTGGCGATGTGGGGGGCCCCGGTGGCCCGCAGTCGCATCGGCGCGATGACGTACCTGTATTTCCCGAACGGCTGCGAGAAGAGCTGCGGCACGATGGACGTGGTGTTCCTCGAGAACGACCGCGTCGTCGACGCGGTGCTGCGCTGGCCGGGCCACGGCTACAGCGGTCAGTCGTCGTCGCCGCCCGGGACCACGCCCGCGGCGACGCGACCGGTCAACTGACTTTCCAGAGGACGCGGATGAGCGACATCAAGCGCACGGGCGCCCAGGGCGGCCCGAGCTCGAACGAGGAGGAGTACTTCGCGCGGCGCGAGGCTGAGCTGCTCCGCCAGCAGCGCGAGGCCCTCGAGAAGACGGCCGCCGAGGCGGAGCGCAAGTCGCACTACCTGAAGTGCCCCAAATGCGGCTTCGACCTGCTCATCGCGACCGGGCGCGGCGGCGAGATCGAGCAGTGCCCCAGCTGCCGCGGTATCTGGCTCGACGCAACCGAGACCGAGGCGGCGCTCAAGGGCGGCGAGGAGGAGCGCAGCCGGGTGCGCGACGCCCTGCTCGCGATCGTCCAGCCGGATGGCGGAGCCCGCGGGCGGCCGGGTAGCGGCGACGAGGACTACTTCGCGCGTCGCGACGCCGACCTCGCGCGCCAGCAGCAGGCGGCGCGCGATCGGCCCGCGCTCGAGGCCGAGCGCGCGACGCACCACATGAAGTGTCCCAAATGCGGCTTCGGCCTGCTCACGGTCACGATCCACTCCGTGGACCTCGACCAGTGCCCCAACTGTCACGGGATCTGGTTCGACGCCGGCGAGGCCGAGCAGTGGCTGAAGCGCAGCGACGCGGAGCGCGGCCTGCTGCGCGGCGCCCTGCTGTCCATCGTCAAGGCGGTCAGCGGGACGCGGGCGAAGCCGAAGTGACGCCCCGGCCGTTCCCCGGCGATCCGCCGATCACGCCGGCGCTCGTCCGGGAGCACGGCCTCACCCCCGACGAGTACGCCCGCATCGAGGCGATGCTGGACCGCACGCCCACCTTCGCCGAGCTGGGGATCTTCTCGGCGCTGTGGAGCGAGCATTGCTCCTACAAGCACTCGAAACCGGTGCTCCGCACGTTCCCCACCACGGGACCGCAGGTGCTGCAGGGCCCCGGCGAGAACGCCGGGGTGCTGCGCCTGCCCGGCGGCTGGGCCGTCGCGTTCAAGATCGAGTCGCACAACCACCCATCCGCCGTCGAGCCGTACCAGGGAGCGGCGACCGGGGTGGGCGGGATCCTGCGCGACGTCTTCACGATGGGCGCGCGACCGGTGGCGCTCCTCAACAGCCTGCGGTTCGGCCCGCTCGACGACCCCCGCAACCGCTATCTCTTCGCCGGCGTGGTGCGCGGTGTGGGCGACTACGGCAATTGCGTCGGCGTGCCGACGCTGGGCGGCGAGGTGGACTTCGCCCCCGGCTACGGCGGCAACCCGCTGGTCAACGCGATGTGCGTCGGGGTACTGCGCGAGACCGACCTGATCCGTGCGGCGGCGCACGGCGTCGGCAACGTCCTGCTGGCGGTCGGCGCCCGCACGGGACGCGACGGCATCCACGGCGCCGCCTTCGCCTCCGAAGAGCTGACGCGCGAGAGCGAGCAACGGCGGCCCCAGGTCCAGGTCGGGGACCCCTTCACCGAGAAGCTCCTGCTCGAGGCCAGCCTCGAGTTGATCGCGTCGGGCCACATCGTCGCCATCCAGGACATGGGTGCCGCCGGGCTCACCTCCTCGTCCGCCGAGATGGCGGCCCGGGGTGGCGTCGGCGTCGACATCGACCTCGCCCTCGTCCCGACGCGTGAGCCGGGGATGACCCCGTACGAGATCCTGCTGTCCGAGTCCCAGGAGCGGATGCTGGTCGTCGCCCGGACCGACCGTGTGGGGGCCGTCCAGGCGATCACGGAAAAGTGGGAGCTCAGCGCGACACCGATCGGCCGGGTCACCGACGACGGCCTGTACCGCGCGCGCTGGGGCGACCACGTGGTAGCGGAGATCCCCGGCCAGCGACTCGTGGAGGACTGCCCGGTCTATCATCCCGAGGCCGTCGAGGACCCGGCGATCGCCCGCCTGAGGGCGGCGGCCCCGGCTCCCGGCACCCTCCCGGCGCCCGGCGATGCCCTGCTCATCCTGCTCGATCATCCGCCGATCGCCTCGAAGCGCTGGGTCTTCGAGCAGTACGACTCGACGGTCCAGGCCGGGTCGGTGCTGACGCCGGGAGGCGACGCCGGGGTCGTGCGGGTCCGCGACACGGACTTCGGGCTCGCCGTGACGGTGGACTGCAATGCCCGCTACGTGCTGCTCGATCCATACGAGGGCGGGAAGGCGACGGTCGCCGAAGCGGCCCGCAACGTGGCCTGCACCGGCGCGCGCCCGCTGGGTGTCACCGACTGCCTCAACTTCGGCAGTCCCGAGCGGCCGCACGTCTTCTTCCAGTTCCGGGAGGCCTGCCGCGGCATCGGCGATGCCTGTCGCGCCCTGGACACGCCGGTCACCGGGGGCAACGTGTCCTTCTACAACGAGAGCCCCGCGGGCGCCATCGACCCGACCCCCACGATCGGCATGGTCGGCCTGCTCGACCGGGTGGACCGCGCGGTGCCGAGCCACGCGCGGTCCGCGGGCGACGTGGTGCTCGTGCTGGGCGAGACGACGGCCGAGCTGGGCGGGTCCGCGCTGTGGGAGGCGTGCGGCGGGTTCGTCGGCGGCCGGCCGCCCGCGGTGGACCTCGACCGCGAGCGGCGGCTGGTGGAGTTCCTGGTGACGGCAGCCGCGCGGGGGCTGCTCCGCTCCGCGCACGACTGCTCGCAGGGGGGCCTCGGCGTGACCCTTGCAGAGGTCGCGATGGGCGGGCCGTACGCCGACGCTGGCCTCGGGCTCGAGCTGGACCTCCAGGGGTACGCCGACCTCGACGCGCTCACCCTGCTGTTCAGCGAGAGCCACGGACGCGCGGTGGTCACGGTCGGTCCCGACCGCACGGCCGCGGCGACCGCCCTGGCGGCCGAGCTGGGCGTGCCGGCGTTCCGGGCGGGGACGGTGGGCCCGCCCGACGGCACGGTGCGCATCCGCTGCGCCGGCGTCGAGATCCAGCACCCCGTCACCCAGCTGCGCCGGGTATATTTCGCCGGGATCCCCCGTCGCATGGGAGATTGACGACAGATGTGCGGAGTCATCGGCGTCTCCGGTGTCCCGGACGCGGCGCGCCTCGCGTACCTGGGGCTGTACAGCCTGCAGCATCGCGGCCAGGAGTCCGCGGGCATCGTCGCGGTGGACGGCGAGGGGACGGCGCGCGGCCACCGCGGGATGGGGCTCGTGGCCGACGTGTTCCCGGAGCCGGTACTCCAGGGCCTGCCTGGTGACGTGGCCATCGGCCACGCGCGCTACTCGACCGCCGGCTCGTCGGTGCTGGCGAACGCCCAGCCGATCCTCGCCCGCTACCGTGAGGGTCCCCTCGCGCTGGGCCACAACGGCAACCTCACCAACGCGGTCCCGCTGCGCGCCGACCTCGTCGCCAAGGGGTCCATCTTCCAGACGTCGTCGGACAGCGAGGTGCTGGTGCACCTCATCGCCCGCTCCGAGGCGCGCGAGCCCGAAGACCAGATCCTCGACGCGCTCGAGCGCGTGGAGGGCGCGTACTCGCTGGTCCTGACGATCGGGCGCACGCTGTACGCCATCGTGGATCCCCGGGGGTTCCGCCCGCTCGTCCTGGGTCGCCTCGGCAGCGGGCACGTGGTGGCGTCGGAGACGTGCGCCCTCGATCTGATCGGCGCGACGGTGGTGCGCGAGCTCGGTCCGGGCGAGTTCCTCCGCATCCAGGACGGCCGGGTGGAGCCGCTGCCGCCCCTCGAGACCCGGCCGGCACAGCGCTGCATCTTCGAGCTGGTCTACTTCTCGCGCCCGGACAGCACCGTGTTCCACCGGTCGGTGGACCGCGTCCGCCGCGCCCTCGGGCGCGAGCTCGCCCGCGAGCACCCGGCGCCGCAGGCCGACTGCGTGTTCTCGGTCCCCGACTCCTCCAACGCCATGGCCCTCGGCTACGCCGAGGAGAGCGGCCTCAAGCTCGAGCACGCGCTGATCCGCAATCACTACGTGGGACGGACGTTCATCCATCCCGCGGAGGCCGGCCGCAACGCCAAGGTCAAGATCAAGTTCAACCCGGTGCGCGACGTGATCGCCGGCCGGCGCGTCGTGGTGGTCGACGACTCCCTGGTGCGCGGCACGACGAGCCGCGGACTGGTGCAGATGATCCGCCAGGCAGGTGCCCGCGAGGTGCACTTCCGGGTCGCGTCGCCACCCATCACCGGCCCCTGCTACTACGGCATCGACACGCCGACCAAACGCGAGCTGATCGCCTCGCAGCACTCCCTCGAGGAGATCCGCACGCACCTCGGCGTCGACTCGCTCGGCTACCTGTC
>DASPFU010000021.1:0-18844 GCA_035620935.1 Gemmatimonadales bacterium | reverse complement strand
GTGGCCGCCGCCCTCGCCCCGGAGGAGTGGCTGGTGGTGGACGGCCTGCTCTCCGAGTCCGCCGTGCTCGCGGGTCATCCCCGGGCCCTCGGTGTGATCAAGAGTCACGGCGCGCAGTACTTCAGCGGTGCGGAGCTCGAGCGGGCGCTGACGCTCCCGCAGGGTCGTCGCACGAGCGTGTTCCAGCCGCGGGGCCGCGCGCGGCACGAAGTGTATTCGTGGTACCTGCGGCTCTGGCCCTGGGAGGGCAACGACCTGCTGTACGGACTGATCCGCGTCGAGGCGCGGACCCATCCCGACACCGTCGCCGCCGCGTCCGCCACGGCGGGCTGGCTGGCGCGCGAGCGTGCCCCGCTCGCCATACCGGACACGCGGTGGGACCGGCTGCTGTATCCTATATGGGACGTGGAACAGTATCTGAAAGCGCGCGCGCCGCGCGACCTGCGACCGGCGCCCGGATCCCGGCTCCCCAAGGCGGCCTCGTGATCGATCGCACCGTCGCTCCCGCCGCCGTCGGCCGCGTGGTCGCCACCGAGCTCAAGCCCTCGACGCCGCACCAGTTCCACTTCTGGACCGGCCTCGAGACGGCGATCGGCATCGGGGCGATCGTGAAAGTCGGGGGACGAGGGACGGGGGACGGGGGACGCGTCGTCTACGGGGTGGTCACCGACGGGTTCGCGTACTCCGACCTCGCCTCGCCGCTGCACGACGTCGCGGGGGCGGACGGTGATCCCGTCCGCGCGGCCGAAGCACCCACGGTGCGACAGGAGATCCGCCTGTGGACGGCGGCCGTGCTGCGGCAGGAGCCCGAGGAGCCGCTGCAGCCGGTGCCGCTGGCGCAGGTGTTCCTCGCCACCGACACCGACGTCGCCCGGGCGCTCCGGATGGATGCCTACCTCCACTCCGCCCAGCCGACCGCCGTGCCGGTCGGCCTCTACAGCGCAGGCGGCCTCGAGGCGCCGGTCTACCTCGACGCGGACTTCCTGCTCGGTCCCGAGGCCGCGCACCTCAACCTGTCCGGCGTATCGGGACTCGCCACCAAGACGAGCGCGGTCGAGTTTCTGCTCGGTTCGATCTTCCGACACTTCCCGGGGCACAAGGGCCGCGTCGCCGCCGTGTGCTTCAACGTGAAGGGGTCGGACCTCTGCTTCCTCGACCAGCCAGGCACGCTGGATGACGAAGACCGGCGCCGCTACGCCCGCCTCGACGTGCCGGCGGAGCCGTTCGGCAACGTGCGCTACTTCGCGCCGTTCAAGTCCGACGGCGTGAACCTCAACACCCTGCGTACCCACCCCAACCTGGTGGGGAACGTGGAGCCGCTGGTATGGGGCCTCCCCGAAGTGCTCGATTTCGCCGAGGTCCTGCTCAACCGCGACGACATCGACGCGAAGGCGGACGCGTTCATCGATTTCCTGGCGGACCGCGTGCTCGGCCGCGACTTCGACGACGGCTTCGGGCACCGGCACCGGGTGCAGAGCTTCGCCGATCTGGACGCGCTGTTCCGGGCGATCTTCGACGGCGTCGAGCTCACCAGCCGCGGCGACATGTGGCGCACGCATCACATCGCCACCATCCGCAAGGTCCGCAACCGGCTGTCGAACGTGTCCACCCGCTGCAAGGGCCTGGTGGCCGACGACGGCCCGTCGAGCGATCTGCCATGGGGCCGCTTCGAGGACCGCGCGGTGTACGTCATCGACATCGCCAACGTGGACCCGCTGGGCCAGGACCTGGTGTTCGCGCGCGTGGTGTCGAAGCTGCGCGAGCACCTCGAGCGGCGCGACCTCGGGGTGGACACCGTGGTCGTGTTCGTGGACGAGCTCAACAAGTACGCCCCCGGCGAGGGGCCCGAGACGTACGTGAAGAAGATGCTGCTCGACATCTCGGAGCGGGGGCGCTACCTGGGACTGGTGCTCTTCGGCGCCGAGCAGTTCCGCTCGCAGGTGCACCGCCGCGTGGTCGGCAACGCCGGCACCCAGATCTTCGGGCGCATGGACGCGGACGAGCTGGCCACGCCGGGCTACCAGGTGCTCTCGCCCGCGACCAAGGTCAAGCTCGCGACGCTCCCGGCGGGTGAGCTGATGGTGCGCCATCCCCACTTCACCCAGCCGATCTTCGTGCGCTTCCCGCGGCCCGCCGTGCTGCGCGGCCGGGACGGCGTCGAGCGCTTCCCGCCGGCCGCCGACCTGCCGTTCGAGGACGCGGTGGTGCGCCTGATGCTGCGCATCGACCGCGGCATCGCGCCGAACCGCGTCAAGGACCTGATCGGCGGCCGGAGCCCCGAAGACGTGCGGGCCGCGGTCGCGGCCGTCCGCCGCACGCGCCCCGCGGACGCGCTCGCGTTCTTCCGGCGCGCACTGGGCGATCGCGTCGCGGCCGATGCCCCGCGCGAGCGGGAGGCGGTCCCCCCGCTGTCCCCCCTCGGGGACGACCCCTACTGATGGACGTCCGGCGGTGGGGCGTGCTGGCCGTCGCCGCCGTGGCCGGCTGCGCCGCCGACGTGCGCGACGTGCGCGACGTGGCGGCGCCGGTGACGCTGCGGTTCCGTCCCGCCGCCGGGACGACGACCCGCTACGCCTTCGCGCAGCACCTGACGATGCGCTCCGACTCGGGGACGCCGCTGCCGCCCCAGGACGTCACGATGCGGATCTACCTGACGCAGACCGTGGGCGACGGCCGGGCGGACGGCATCCCGGTGACCAGCACCGTCGATTCGGCGACGCTCAGCAACAGCGCGCTGCCGGCGTCGATGCTCGCCACGCTGGTGGAACGGGTGCGGGGCCTGCGCACGCTCACGGTGCTCGACGCGCGCATGCGACCGGTGCGCTACGAGGTCGTCAACCGGCCGGACCTCCATCCGGACCGGCTGGCGCCCTTCGAGCAGGGGGCCCGCGGCTTCGCGTTCCCGCTGCCCGAGGGCCCGGTGCGGGTCGGCGACACGTGGACCGTCGCGGTGCCGCTGCCCACCGGCCACATCCCCGGAACGCCGGAGGCGGTCGAGGTGCCGACGACGCTCACGGTGCGCGCGGTGCGCGCGGCCGGCCCCGACACGACGGTCGTGCTGGGGGTCGAATCCCGGCTGCCGGACGCTCCCATCATCGTGGACCTCGGCATCGGGAAGTCGTCGCTGCGCTTCACGGGGACGCTGGTGGGGGAGCAGGAGTTCTCGCTGTCGCGGGGCACCGTGGTGGGCGGGACGATGGCGGGGGAGATCCGCCTCGCGATGACCGGCGGGATCGCGGGCGATCGCACCCTGGGCGTGACGCTCGACCAACGGCTCACCCTGCGGACGCTGGAGGGGAACTGAAGTCCCTGCGGATCGCCCACCTCGCCGACCTGCACCTCGGCTTCCGCCAGTACGAGCGGCAGACGGCCCGCGGCGGGAACCAGCGCGAGGCGGACGTCGCGGACGCGTTCCGCCGGGCGGTCGACGACGTGCTCGTCCAGCGGCCGGACCTGGTGCTGTTCGCGGGCGACGTGTTCCACTCGGTGCGGCCGACCAACGCGGCCATCCTGTTCTTCTTCCAGCAGCTCCAGCGCATCCGCAGCGGCCTGCCGGACGCCGCGGTGATCGTCATCGCGGGCAACCACGAGACCCCGCGGTCCGTCGAGACCGGCTCGATCCTCAAGCTGTACGAGACGCTCGGCGTGGACGTCGTGGCGGACCGTGCGCGCCGGATCGCGCTCCCCCGGCTCGACTGCGCGGTGCTCGCCGTGCCGCACGAGGCCCTGATGAGCCCGGACCGTCCGGCGCTGCGCCCCGAGCCGGGCGCCACCCACAACGTGCTGCTGATCCACGGGGAGCTCGAGGGTCTGTTCCCGCCCGACCGTATCCCGCTCGAGTTCGGCGGCGCGCACCTCACCCGCGCCGACCTGGGCCTGCCGCAGTGGGACTACGTGGCGCTGGGCCATTATCACGTCGCGCACGAGGTCGCGCCGAACTGCTGGTACTCGGGCTCGCTCGACTACGTCAGCACGAACGTGTGGGGCGAGCTGCACGAGGAGGCCGATCGCAGGCGGGCGGGGAAGGGATACCTGCTGGTCGAGCTGCCCGGGGCGCGGGTGCAGTTCCGCGCCGTGCCGTCGCCCCGGAAGTTCGTCGACCTCCCCGCGATCCGGGGCGAGGGACTCACCGCGAAGGAGGTGGACGCGCGCATCGCTGCCGCCGTGGACGGCGCGAAGACGCCGATTGACGGCCAGGTGGTGCGGCTCGTGGTGCACGACGTGTCGCGGGCCACCGCGCGCGACCTCGACCACACCGCCATCCGCGGGTACAAGGGCCGGGCGCTGCAGTTCCTGCTCGACGTGCGACGCCCCGTGCTGGCGCGCGTGGTGGGCGTGGGCGCGCCGGGTCGGCGGCTCACGCTCCCCGAGACGCTGCGTGACTACCTCGCGCGCCGCCCCCTGGACGCGGACCTCGACCGGGCGGCGTTCGTGGAGCTGGGCACTCGCTACCTGGGTGAGGCGTCGGCTGCGGCGGAGGCGGCGGCCGAGGCGGGCGGGGAGGGAGGAGCGTGAAGCTGCACCGCCTCCGCCTGCTCAACTTCCGGCAGCATGCCGATACCGAGATCGCGTTCGGCGACGGGCTCACCGGGATCATCGGGCCGAACGGGTCGGGCAAGACCACGCTGCTCGAGGCGATCGCGTGGGCGATCTATGGCAACGTGGCGACGCGCGGCGACCGCGACTCGATCCGCAACCTGCGGGCGAAACCGCGGGCGAGCGTACAGGTGGAGCTCGAGTTCGGGCTGGGGCGGCACGAGTACCGAGTGGTGCGCGGGCTCCACCGCGCGGAGCTGTACGAGGACGGGCGGCCGCTGGCGAACTCGCTGCGGGAAGTGACCGACAAGCTCGAGCGGGTCCTCGGGATGCGCCGCGACGAGTTCTTCAACACGTACTTCACCGGCCAGAAGGAGCTGGCGGTGATGGCGTCGCTGGGGGGTGCCGAGCGCGCGGCGTTCCTCTCGCGCGTGCTGGGGTACGATCGCCTGCGGCTCGCGCAGGAGCGCGTCCGCGAGCGCCGCAACGCGCTCGTCGCCGAGACGCGAGGCCTCGAGGCGGGGCTGCCGGAGAAGGAGCAGCTCGCGGCCGAGCGCCGGGAGGCGGAAGCGCGCCTCGAGGCGGCCCGCGCCGCGTCGCGCGCGGCGGAAGCGCAGCGGGCGGCGGCGCGGGGGGCGTTCGACCGGCTGGAGCCCGAATGGCGGGCGTGGGAGGCGCGGCGCGAGCGGGTCCTGTCGCTCGACGGCGACCGGCGCATGGCGGCGCACGGGGTGGAGACGGCGCGGCAGGACTTCCAGCGGCTGGACCGCGACCTGGCGGAGGCGCGCGCGGCCCGGGCTGAGCTCAAGGCCCGCGAGGTGGACCTCGCGCCGATCGCGAAGCTCAAGCACGAGCTGGCGGGCCTGGAGCGGCTGCAACGCGAGGAGGCGGCGCGGCGCGCCGAGGAGGCGCAGCTCGCGGAGCTGGCGCGGGAGGCCGAGGGGCTGGAGCGGCGGCTCGCGGAGCTCGCCGATCCGGGCGCCGAGCTGGTCGCGGTCGAATCCCAGGTGGCCGCAATCGGCGAGCACATCGCGGCGGCGGAGCACGCCCTCGAGGCGGAGCGGACCACGTGGGTCCAGGAACGGCAGTACGCCGAGACGAAGCGGGCCGAGCTCCTGAAGCAGTGGGAGGACGTCCGGGACCAGAAGGACCAGATCGCGAAGCTGGGTCGGGAGGGCGCCTGTCCGACCTGCCGGCGTCCGCTGGGCGACGAGTACGAGGCGGTGGTCGGCCTGCTCGACCGCCAACTCGAGGCGATCACCGCCGACGGGAAGTATTTCCGCCAGCGGCTGGAGCAGCTGGCGGACGCCCCGCCGCGGGTGCGGGAGACGGAGGCGACGCGCGACGCGCTGATCGCCGATCAGCGGCAAGCGAGCGGCCGGGCCGGCGAGCTGCGGGCGCGGCGGGAGGAGCGGACGCGGGCCGCGCGGGACCTCGAGGTGGCGCGCCGGCGCGCGGCGGAGATCGAGCGCTCGTTCGCCGCCCGGCCGACCGGGTACGACGCCGAGCGTCACGACGCGGTGCGCGCGGAGCTGGCGCGGCTCGAGCCGCTGGCGCGCGAGGCGGCCCAGCTCGAGGTGAAGGCCGGCCGGGCGGAGATCCTCGTGCGCGAGGCGGAGCTGGCCGAGCGGGAGCTGTCGCGGCGCGAGGAGCGCGCGGCGCAGCTCGAGGCGGCGGTGGCGGCGGAAGGGTTCTCGGAGGCCGAGTTTCTCAAGGCGCGGGAGCGTCACGACCGCGCGTCGCTCGACCTGCGGGGGGCCGAGCTGGCGGTGGCGGAGACCCGGGGCGAGCTGAGCGGGGCCGAGATGGGCGTGCGAGAGGCGGAGCGGCGCGAAGGCGAGCGGACCGCGCGCGAGCGCCAGATCGCCGAGCTCCGTGCCCAGCACCGCCTCCACAATGAGCTCGACAAGGCGTTCTCCGACCTGCGCGGCGAGCTGAACGCGGCGGTCCGGCCCGAGATCGCGGAGCTCGCCTCGAGCTTCCTTGGCGACCTGACCGACGGGCGGTACGACGAGGTGGACCTGGACGAGAGCTATCGCATCACCGTGCTCGACGACGGCGTGCCCAAGACGGTGATCTCGGGCGGCGAGGAGGACATCGCCAACCTCGTCCTGCGCCTCGCGATCTCCCAGATGATCGCCGAGCGCGCGGGCCAGCCCCTGTCGCTGCTCGTGCTGGATGAGATCTTCGGCTCGCTCGACGAGTCCCGGCGTCAGCACGTGCTGGGCCTGCTGCGCCGCCTCGCCGACCGTTTCCCGCAGGTCATCCTGATCACGCACGTGGACCAGGTGCGCGAGGGGCTCGACCGCGTGATCCGCGTGGACTACGACCCGACCGGCGCCACCAGCGTGGTGCGCGACGAGACGGCGACCCTGGGGGCGGCCGATGCGGGCGTGGCGGCCTGAGCCCGGCGTGACCGGCCCGACGCGGCCCGCCGACAAGGACATCGGCGCGCTGAATGCCCTGTTCGCCGAGGCGTTCACCGACCGCTACCGGCGCGATGGCCTGACGGGGGTGCGCGTGCCGCCGCTCAATCCGGCCATCTGGCGCTACGCCCTGCTCGACGCCGGCGAGGGCGCGATGGTATGGCGCAACGAGCGCGGCGAGATCGTCGCCTTCAACGTCGCCCATCGCTCCGGCACCGAGGGATGGATGGGCCCGCTGGCGGTGCGCCCCGACCGCCAGCACGGCGGGCTCGGCAAGACGATCGTGCGCGCGGCGATGGACCGTCTGATCGACGCGGGCGTCTCCACCCTCGGCCTCGAGACGATGCCCCGCACGGTCGAGAACATCGGCTTTTACGCGGGGCTGGGCTTCGCGCCCGGCTACCTGACGATCACCCTCTCCCGGGACCTGCCGCATCGCGTGATCGGGTCGCCCAGCCGCCTCTCCGAGCGTCCCGACGGCGGACGCGACGCCGTGGCCGCCGCCCGGGCGCTGCTCGACGGTCTGGTGCCGGGCATCGACTTCACACACGAGGTCCTGCTCACCGCCGAGCTGGGCCTGGGCGACACCTGTGTGGTGGAGGGGGATGCCGGACTCGACGCGTTCGCGCTGTGGCACTCGGCCCCGCTGGGTGATTCACGGACGCGCGACGAGGTGCGCGTGCTCAAGCTGGCCGCCAGGAGTCAGGCGGCGTTCGACGCGGCCGTCGGGGCGGTCGAGGCCGCGGCGGGGCAGGACGGCATCGCGCACGTGTCGTTCCGCTGCCAGACGGCGTACGACTGGACCTTCCGGCGCCTCGTGGCCCGCGGCTACCGGGTGCGGTGGACCGACCTGCGGATGACCTGCCAGGGGTACCCCGAGCGCCCCGCCACGACGGGCGCCGTCTTCTCGAATTGGGAGATTTGACGATTGCGGATTGCGAATTGCGGATTGGCAGGCCTCTCATGGGGCATCGATCGACCCACCGACGCAGGCGGGCTGAATCCGCAATCCAGAATCCGCAATCCGCAATTCAGGAGCGAAACCGCGGCGCCCCGATCAGCACGCGACGCACGAACAGGATCGCCGCCGCCGCGTAGCAGAGGTGCACCCAGCCCGCCGGCACCGGCACGACGAATCCCAGCACGATCCAGGCCACCAGCAGTACGATCGCGCCCAGCAGCGTCAGATTCACCTCACCTCCCGGTTGCGTTTGACTTGACGTTCACCGCCCACGCCGTATTGTAGTCACAGGAGTGGGGAGCTCAATTATTGAGCCAACAGGCTCGATTGAGGATCCGGATACTGTGACCGATGTCAGGCCCCCGCGTTGGGGAAGACAGACGCCACGGTGAGGGCCCAGCGTTTCCTTCGGGCTTCAATAATCCTCCTCGCTCCTTCTGTACCGATCGGCCGCGCCGGGTCACCGGAGAGCGGCCGGTCGTGTTTCTACCCGTCCCTCGTCCCCCGTCCCCGGTCCCGCCGTCGCAGCGACTCCCAGAACAACCGCGGCGCGAGCAGGGGCTTCGCCCCGATGATGAACCCGACCGCCAGGACCGCCATCCACAGGGCGTACGCGACCGCGACCTCCTCGCGCCAGTGGGGCACCAGGAACTGTGCCAGCCAGAGCACGAAGATCGCCGTTGCGTCGAGCCAGTCGAACTCCATGTTGGCCAGCAGCATCGCCCCCAGGGCGGTCTGCAGCAGGGTGAGGACGATCTCCAGCCGCTGCGCGGCGTCGAAGGGGAAATCCGCCCACGTGCCCTGGTGATGGAGGTGGGAGAAGCCGTAGACCAGCGGGATCATCGCCGCGAGCACGGTCCACTGGTTGATGTTGCTCGACACCATGTTCATCAGGGCCATGGGGGCGTGCGACACCCGCCGGGCCCAGTTGAACGCGGACAGCTTCTCGGGGAACTCCGACAGGAACGGCGCCACCCACTGGACCAGCACGAACTGACTCACCCCGAACACTGCCGCGAGGGCGAGCATCGACTCGAGGAACGGATGGGCCGCGGCGTACAGCAGCAGCCCGCCCGAGGCGAACAGCCCACCGATCGCCGCCTTCTGGCGCCACGCCTTCTGGCGGTAGGCCCACTGCGACACCCGCGGCGCCTCCGACAGATTCTCCGCGTCGCGCGGGGGGTGCAGCAGCAGCACCCACAGGTACGCGCAGTACAGTCCCAGCAGCACCAGGGCGTCGATCCACGTGATCGTGCCCTTGAGCACGATCACGATGAAGTAGAGGAGCGGCGGGATCAGACCCACGATTTCGGTGGCGTGCTCGCGGTCCAGCTGGATGCGGGGGAGGCGACGGGAGTGCCGCGCGCGTCCGAAGAACGCGAACGTGAAGTAGATCATCGGCCAGCCGAGCCCCAGGAGCAGCCGGATCGCGCCGGTGAGGTTCGCGATGGCGAGGTGCGACCGGTCGATGTCGCTCCCCGCTTCCCAGGCGATCACCGCCTCGACCGCGAACTCGGGCAGCGTCTGGAGCCACGCGAGGATCGCGAGCGCGACGCCCTGCGACACCAGGAACTGCGCCGCTTCCGCCCCCCACGACAGCAGGAACGCGGAAAGCAGAATGCTCGGGAACGTCCACAGTGCCGAAAGGGCCTTGGCTCCCCCGGTGGCACCGGACGCGAGTATCTTCAGAAGGGCGCGCACGCGCGCCGAAGATAGCCCGCACCCGGAGACCGGAGCAAGCGATGCCGCGCGTCACCGTCACCCGCCGCCTGCATTTCAACGCCGCGCACCGGCTGTGGAATCCGCACTGGTCCGACGAGCAGAACGACCGGGTCTTCGGCGTGTGCGGCAACCCCAACTACCACGGGCACAACTACAACATCGACGTGTCCGTGGAAGGGGAGATCGATCCGGAGTCGGGCTACGTGCTGGACATCAACCGCCTGAAGGAGACGGTGCAGCAGCACGTCATCGGCGCCCTCGACCACCGGAACCTCAACCTCGACGTGCCCTGGTTCCGCGACGTGAACCCCACGGCGGAGAACATTGCCGTGGTGTGCTGGCGCGTACTCGAGCCGGTGTTGCGGCCCGCGCGACTGAAGCACATCCGCCTGTGGGAAACCGAGCGCAACTACGTCGACTACGGCGGGGAGTGACCGTGGCCCGAGACCAGATGAAATCCGCCAGCCAGCACAGCTTTCACGAGTCGCACACGCCGCCGACGGTGGTGCGCATCCCGTTCGAGACGCTGGTGCGGGAGATGCTCGAGCAGATCGGCGAGGACCCGCGCCGCGAGGGCCTGCGCCAGACGCCCGCCCGGGTCGAAGCCTCCCTCAAGTGGCTCACCCGCGGCTACGGTATGTCGGTGGACGACGTGATCGGCGATGCGCTGTTCGAGGAGAAGCACGAGAACATGATTCTGGTGCGCGACATCGAGATCTACTCGCTGTGCGAGCACCACATGCTCCCCTTCTTCGGCAAGGCGCACGTCGCCTACCTGCCCAACGGGCGGATCGTGGGGCTGTCGAAGATCCCGCGGGTGGTGGAGGTGTTCGCGCGGCGCCTCCAGGTGCAGGAACGGCTCACCGACCAGGTGGCCGACGCCCTGTGCCGCGTGCTCGACCCGCTCGGCGTCGGCGTGGTGATCGAGGCGTACCACCTGTGCATGATGATGCGCGGCGTCGAGAAGCAGAACTCGAAGACGCTCACGTCCGCGCTGCGCGGCACGTTCCGCTCGGACGCGCGCACCCGCGACGAGTTTCTGCGACTCGTCCACCAGTGAGCCCCGCGGGACCGCCGCTCGCCGCGAAGCTGGCGCTCGTCACGGGCGCCTCGCGCGGCATCGGGCTGGCGGTGGCGGACGAGCTGCGCGCGGCCGGGGCCCACGTGGTGCGCCTGGCCCGGTCTCTGAGCGAGGGCTCGGCGGAGCGGCAGACCGACCTGCCGTGCGACGTCGCCGACGCCCACCAGGTGGACCAGGCGGTCCGACGCATCCTCAAGGACCACGGCGTCCCGGACATCGTGGTCAACAGCGCGGGCACCTTCCTCCTCAAGCCGATGGACCAGATCACCACCGCTGACTTCGCGACGTCCATCGCCGTGAACCTCACCGGGCCGTTCCTCCTGGCGCGAGCGCTGCTGCCGCACCTCCGTACCCGCCGGTCGGGGCACCTGGTGACGATCGGCTCGATGGCCGACCACATGGCCCTGCCCGGCAACGCGGCCTACGCGGCCGCGAAGTACGGGGTGCGGGGGATGCACGAGGTGATCGCGGCCGAGCTGGCCGGCACGGGCGTGCGCACGACGCTGGTCTCGCCCGGGCCGGTAGACACCGAGATGTGGGATCCTGTGGACCCCGACCACCAGCCGGGGTTCATCCGGCGGCAGGACATGATGCGGGCCGAGGACGTGGCCGAGGTGGTGCTGTTCGCCGTGACGCGCCCCGCGCGTGTGGACGTCACCGAGGTGCGGCTGATGCCGACGAGGAGATGACAATGCGGAATGCCGAGTGCGGAATGCGGAATGGTGTTGCGCACCTCCGGGCTCGCGCCGCGCATCGTGCCGCACCCGGCAATTCCGCACTCCGCATTCCGCATTCCGCACTGGCCATCGGCGTCCTCCTTACCGCGGCGCCCGCCGCCTCCCAGGGTATCCCGCCCCTTCCCGATACCAGCGGCTGGGGCGTCCACGTGCTGGCCGTCGAGCGCGCGCCCGACTCGTCCCTCTGGGTGGGGACGTACGGACAGGGGATCTTCGTCCTCAGACGGGATGGGGGAGGGGGGACGGGGGAAGCGTGGGAGCAGATCCGCGCGTCCGACGATACGACCGCCCGATCGATCAGCTGGGATTTCGTGCACGCGTTCGCGTTCGGTCCGCGCGGCGAGGTGTGGTACGGGACGGTGGGCAACGGCTGGGGGCTGTCGACCGACGGCGGGAGGACGTGGCGCAACTGGGGGTTCCGCGAGCTCGGCCCCGAATGGCAGTACGTGGCACCCGACGGCATCGTCACGCGCGGCGACACGACGTACATCGCCACGGCCGACGGCATCACGCTCACCTGGGACGACGGGGCGACGTGGGCCCAGGTGACCGATTCCTTCGGCGCGCCGCGCGCCCGGCAGCTCTGGGGCCGCATCCCGAACCAGTACGTCCTCGCGCTCGACCGGGAGCCCGATGGGTCGCTCGTTGTACGGGTCGCGCGGCACGGGGTGCTGCGCTCCACGGACGGCGGCCGCACGTGGCACGGCGGCGATTCCGCTCCCGCGGACGGTCCCCTGCGGTCGGCGGATCTGCCCGGGAACGCGCGGTCGTCCGCGGACGCCGTGCGCGCGCCCGCCGGGGCGGGCGGTGGAGACCAGGCCCTCGCGCGCCCGGAACCCCTGCGGCACACCTGGTTCCAGCGGCCCATCGCCCGCACCGACCAGCCGCACATCGACCAGACCTATCGCTTCGGCTCGACGATGGGCGGCAACTTCCAGGCGCACCAGGGCGTCGAGTTCAACAACCCCGACGGCACGCCCGTTCACGCCATCGGCGACGGTGCCGTCGTGCTCGCGGGCGAGGCCGAGTCGGGGGCGCTCACCGTCGCGATCCGCCACGATCGCGTTCTCGAGGTTGCCGGTTCCCGGTTCCCGCCTCCCGGCTCCCGATTCGTGTACTCGGTCTACTACCACAATTCGCGACTGCTCGTCCGCGCCGGCGACCGCGTCCGCGGCGGCGACGTCATCGCGCTGGTGGGCAACACCGGTCGTGCCACCAATGACCACGTCCACCTCGAGGTCCACGTCCTTCCGGTGGACTCGACCGCGCTCGTCGTGGACCCCGCGGTCCGCTACCCGCCGTACAACGCGAATCCCGAGTTGTGGATCGAGCCGCTGCCCGGCACCGGCGTCGTCGCCGGGCAGGTCCACGACTCTGGGGGCAACCCGGTGCCCCAGGCCCGCATTTATGGGATCGTGAAGCCCCAGCCCCGCGAGACGCCGTTCTCGTTCATCGAGACCTACGGTCCCCGCAATCACCGCGACCCGGTCTACCAGGAGCACTTCGCGATCGGCGACGTCCCGCCGGGTGAGTACCTGCTGGGGGTCGGGATCCACGGGGAGCGGGTGTATCGCAGAGTGCTGGTGGAGTCGGGCAAGCTGACGTGGGTGGAGTTCAGACCCGCAGATGGCAGATAGCAGATGGCAGCGAACTGCCCGCTGCCATCAGCCATCTGCCGATTCCCATGCATATCGAGCTGACCGAGATGCTGCGCTGCCCCGAGTCGCACCAGGAGTCGTTCCTGGTGCTGTCGACGGGTGAGATGTCGGGCCGGATGGTCCGGCACGGTCTCGTCGGGTGTCCGGTGTGTCACCGGGAGTACAGGATCCTGGAAGGCATCGTGGACTTCGGGGGAGCGGGGACGGGGGACGCGGGACGGGGTGTCACCGATGCCACGCGGCCCCCGTCCCCCGTCCCCCGTCCCGACGTGCTCCAGGCCCTCCTCGACCTCTCCGGCCCCGGGGGCTACGTGGTCCTGCTCGGCGCGGCCGCTCGAGCGGGCCCCGCGCTGGCGTCCCTGGTCGGGGGCATCCACTGCATCGGGGTGAACGCCCCCGACGACCTCGCGGAGGAGCCGAGGCTGAGCCTGCTGCGGTGCGGGTCGACGATCCCGCTGCGCGGGTCGATGGCGCGCGGCGTGGTGGTCGGGGCGGACCTGGCCGAGCCGCCGTGGCTCGCGGAGGCTGCGCGGGTGCTGCTGCGCGGGCGTCGCCTCGTCGTGACGGGCGAGGACGTCGCAGCCCCCGGCGTGAAGCACCTCGTCACCGGGGAGGGCCTCTGGGTGGGGGAAAAGCAGTAGGGGCGGCCTTTCGACCGCCCCGTCCGGCTCGGTCCGCCTGCGCCCGCCCGTTACAGTTCCACCGTCGTCGAGATCCGCTCCACATCCCCGGCGGCGTACGCCTGCTCGATCGCATCGGCGTGGCGCTGCTCGACGGCCCGGCGCTTCACCTTGAGCGTCGGCGTGAGCATGCCGTTGTCGACGGTGAAGTCCTCGTTCACGAGGACGATCTTCTTCGGCATCTCGAACTTCGCCAGGTCGCGGAGGTTGTCCATCACCTCACGCTCGATCTTGGCCTGCACGTCGGGGAGGGCCAGGAGCGCGGTGCGGGACGCGTAGCTGAGGTTGCGCTCCTTCGCCCAGGCTTCGACCGCATCCGGGTTGGGCACGACCAGCATGATCGGGTACTTGCGCTTGTCCCCCAGCATCACGGCGTTGAGCACGAACTTGTTCGTCTTGACCAGGTTCTCGATCGGCTGCGGCGCGATGTTCTTGCCCCCCGCCGTGACGATCAGGTCCTTCTTGCGGTCGGTGATCTTGAGGTAGCCGTCGGCATCGAGCACGCCGATGTCGCCGGTGTGGAACCAGCCTTCGGCGTCGATCGCCTCGCGAGTCGCTTCCGGCTTGTTGTAGTAGCCCCGCATGATGTTCGGGCCCTTGGCCAGGATCTCGCCGTCGCCGGCGATCTTGACCTGTACCCCCGGCACCGGCCGTCCCACCGTCCCGAGCTTGATCTTGTGCAGCGGGTTGAGCGTCAGCACGGGGGAGGTCTCGGTGAGGCCGTAGCCCTCGGCGATGGGGAGTCCCGCGCCGATGAAGAACTTGGCGATCTCGGCCGAGAGGGGTGCGCCGCCCGAGATGAAGAACTTGATGCGGCCGCCGGTCCGCTGTTGCAGCTTGGAGAACACCAGCTTGTCCGCGATGCGTTTCTGGAGCGCGAGCCCCCCCGGTACGGGCAGGCCGGCCAGCGTGTGGTCCGCCCACTGTTCCCCTACCCGCTTCGCCCACAGGAAGATCTTGCGCTTCGCGCCGCCGCCCGCGAGCGCGTTCTCGAGCACTCGCGCGTACACCTTCTCGTACAGCCGCGGCACCGAGAGCACGACCGTGGGCTTCACCTCCTGGAGGTTCGCCGCGACCGCCTCGAACGACTCCGCGTAGTTGATGACGACGCCGGCGTGGAACAGGGTGTACCCCACCATCCGCTCGAAGATGTGCGACAGCGGCAGCATCGACAGCGCCTCGTCGCCCGCGGCGATCGGGATCACCTCGAGCCCCGCCTTGACGTTCGAGTAGATGTTGTCGTGCGTCAGCATCACGCCCTTGGGGTCGCCGGTGGTGCCCGACGTGTAGATCAGCGTCGCCAGGTCGTTGGGCCCGACGGCGAGCGCGTCCTCCTTGAACCGCGGGTGCGTGCCCGCGGCCGCGCGCCCCTTCTCCTCGACCTCGGCGAACGTGAGCACGCCCTCGCGCCGGGCGCTCTCGTCGAACACGATCACGTGCCGCAGCCCCGGAAGGCTGGCGCGTACCTCGAGGACCTTCGCCAGCTGGGCCGCGGTCGAGCAGAATACCGCGACGGCGCCGGAATCCCGCAGGATGTACTCCGCCTGCCTGGTGGGGAGGGTCGGGTAGATCGGCACGTCCGCCGCGCGGGCACAGAGGCACGCATAGTCGGCGATCGCCCATTCGGGCCGGTTCTCCGAGATGATCGAGACCCGGTCCCCGGGCGTCACTCCCAGTTCGCGCAGGCCGAGCGATACGTTCCGCACCCGGGCCTCGGCCTCCCGATGGGTGATCGGCTTCCACTCGCCGCCGATCTTGGATCGGAATGCGGCCGCGCGCCCGGCGTGCCGGTCCACCGCGTCGAAGAACAGCTTGGTCAGGGTGCCCTGGTTCATGGCTGGAACTCCACGACGAACGTGACGGGGGATCCGGGAACGGTCTGCCCATTCGCCCGCACCGCCCGCGCCTCGACCACCGCCGAATCCGGGAGCGCGCGGTTCACCAGCCGCACCTGGACGCTGGCGAGGCCGCCCGCGGCCGTCAGCACGGTGTCCCCCGGCAGTAATGTGAACGCTCCACTGCCGGCGGGATAGGTCAGGGTGAAGATCACCGGCCGGCTCGCGAGCCCGGCGGCCGTGGTGCCCGTGGTGAGGTCCGCGAGCAGGACCTCGAGATCGTCGGACTGGCTGTCGGGGGCGACGACGGTGCGCCGCAGCACGCCGGTGGCCGAGAGCGTGTCGGCCTGAGGCCGGACCGTGACGGTCAGGAGGGGCGACCGCAGCGTGCCGACCTGCGCCTGCAGCCTGCCGCTGGGGGGCCGGCGCGCGAGCGTGGTGCCGGTGGCCGGATCGAGCACCTGGAGGGTGGCCGTGTCGCCGGTCGCCCAGACGAACTGCGCGGCCACGGAGTCGCCGTGGCCGTTCAGGGCGCGCGCATGGGGAACGATCGTGTCGCCTTCCTCCACGATACCGGAATCGGGCAGGCTGACCTGGATGGCGATCACCTCGTCGAGGTCGATGCCGACCGGCTCACAGGTGGCCACGGCGGCCGCGAGGACCAGCAGCGCGAATGCCGGCCGGGTCGCCGCGGTCAGGGCGCCTCCCGCGCCACGCGGGGCACGGGGGCCGCGACTCCCAGGTCGCGGAGGGCGTCGGTGGCGTGGTCGACCCAGCGCTGTCCCTCCGGGCCGCGAGGCGGGTTGTGGAGAAACGACTGCAGGTGGCGGGCCGCGCCGTCGGGGTCGCCGCGCTTGAGCAGCAGGAACCCGAGGCCGTAGTGGGCGCCCGGCAGGGTGGCGTCCAGCTCGAGTGCCCGCCGATAGTGGCGGATCGCCTCGTCGATGCGGCCGATCTTGGTGTAGGCGATCGCCATGTTCTGCAGGATGCGCGCGTCGGCGGGACTGTCGCGCAGCGCGAGGCGATAGGAGGTGAGCGCCGCCTCGAAGTCGCCTTGGCGCTCGAGCGCGAGCGCTTCGTTCAGGTAGTCGAGACGCTGGGGCGAGAGATCCGCCGCGCTCGACCCGCCGAAGAGGCGGCGCCAGAAACCCATGGACCGAAAATAGCTTGCGGCACGCGGCGTCCGCAATGTAGCTTCTCGCGGCAGATGGCTCCCGTCCCGCGCGTCCCGCCCCGCGCCGCCCGCTCCGGGCGGCGGCCCCCCCAGGGGGTCCTGCAGGTCGACTGGCAGCTGTTCGGCGAGCTGTGCCGCGTCCTGGCGCTGAAGGTGTTCCGCGCGTACGACCCCGATCTCGTGATCGGCATCGCCCGAGCGGGGGTGATTCCCGGGGCGGTGGTCGCGAGCATCCTGCAGCGCGACTTCGCCTCGATCGCGATCACACGGACGCAGGAGGGCGCACGGCCCGTGGTGATCGCGGCGCCGCCGCGCATCGTGACCGGCCGCCGCGTGCTGGTGGTGGACGAGACCTGCGAGAGCGGCGACACCATGAAGCTCGCGCTCGCCGCCGTGCGCGACCTGCGGCCGGCCGAGGTGCGGTCCGCCGTCTCGTTCAAGACCGGCGACTATCGCCCGGACTTCCACGCCCTCGAGACCGACAACTTCATCATCCTCCCCTGGGATCGCGAGATCATCGTGGACGGCGAGATCGTCGTCCGGCCCGACTACGCCGAGAAGCTCCGGGACCTGGGCGGGTGAAGGACCGCATCACCGCGGCGCTCCGCGCGTCGCGCGCCGATTATACCGAAATCCGCATCGAGCGCACGTGGGCGAGCGCGGTGAGCTTCCGCGGCCGCCGCCTCGAGAGCGCCACCGAGAGCGAGTCGGTCGGGGGGTTCGTCCGGGCGCTGAACCGCGGGTGCGGCTGGGGGATGGTCAGTTTCACGTCGCTCGCGCGCCTCGAGGACATGGTCCGCCGCGTCGACGCGTACTCCCGCGCCGTGCGTCTCGACGAGCCGATCGACCTTGCCCCGGCCACCCCGGCCACCGCCGACGCGGTCCTCGATCTCGACGGCGACGTGCGCGGCATCCCCCTCGCCGAGAAGAAGCGCCTGATCGAGGCCTGCAATGGGGCCATGCTGGCGGTGGACGATCGCGTGGTGGACACGCAGGCCGCCTACCGCGACGAGGTCACCGAGTACTGGTACGGGAACAGCGAGGGCACGCTGCTCTACGAGCTGCGGCCGGAGGTCGTGCTGTCGGGCGTGGCGGTCGCGCGGCGGGACGGCACGATCGAGAAGGGCCTCGAGTCCATCGGATTGCGCCGCGGGTGGCAGGGCGCCCAGGGCCACGAGGCGGGGTTCCGCACGGTGGCCGAGCGGGCGGTCGCCCTGCTCGACGCGCCGCGGGTGCGGGGTGGCAGCTACCCGGTGATCCTCGACCCCGAGCTGGCCGGGGTGTTCATCCACGAAGCGTTCGGCCACCTGAGCGAGGCCGACTTCGTGTACGAGAGCCCCCAGGCCCGCGAGATGATGACGCTGGGGCGCCGCTTCGGGAAGCCCGCGCTCAACGTGGGCGACAACGGGGCGGCGGCCGGCCTGCGCGGCACCCTGCCGTTCGACGACGAAGGGACCCCCACGCAGGACACCGCGCTGATCACGGCCGGCGAGCTGGTGGGCCGGCTGCATTCGCGCGAGACGGCGGCGCGCATGGGCGAGCGCCCGACGGGCAACGCACGGGCGATCTCGTTCCGCCACCCGCCGATCGTGCGGATGACCAACACCTACATCGCGCCAGGCCAGGGCACGTTCGAGGACCTGATCCGCGACATCCCGCTTGGCGTGTACGCCTGCGGCGCGTTCGGCGGGCAGACCCTGCTCGAGAATTTTTCGTTCACCGCCGCGTACGGCCACATGATCCGCGACGGCCACGTGGCCGAGCTGGTCAAGGACGTCGTGCTGGCGGGCAACCTGTTCCAGACGCTCGACCGCATCGACCACATCGCCGCCGACTTCCGCTGGAATCAGATGGGGGGCGGGTGCGGCAAGGGCGGACAGTTCCCCCTGCCGGTGACCGAAGGCGCGCCGCACGTCCGCATCGAGGAGGCCCTCATCGGCGGCGACGTCGGGGCGGGGGCGTGATCGAACGCGTCCTCGACGCGGCGCGCGGCCGCGCCGAGGCGGCGGACGCGCTGTGGCAGCGCGTGGAGCG
>DASPFU010000020.1:0-3316 GCA_035620935.1 Gemmatimonadales bacterium | reverse complement strand
CCGGCGGGCTGCCAGGGTTCGGGCCGCTGGTGCGCGTCCTCGAGGTGCCGGGCCACCCCGCCAACGAGCGGGAGCTGGCGCGTGCCCGGATCCCCCGGCCGTCGTGCTACCTGCTGCGTCCCGATGGGCACGTGGGGTTCGCGGGGACTCGGCTGGACGCCGCCGCCGTCACCCGGTACCTCTCCGCGCGCCTGCACCTCGCGATCGCGGGCGCCTGAGCCACGCGACCTGCGGCGCGGTCACCGATCGCCCGGAAGCCGAGCCGGCGCCCCGTGCCGCGCGGTGCGTGGGGCGCTCTGCCGCGGCCGCCCCAGCACCGCTCGCACCCGGTGCGCGGCGCCGTCGTCCACGAGGGGGATGGCGGCCGGATCCACGGGGACGCCGTCCAGCTCCGCCTCGGCGATCCCGCGACAGCGGCGCTCCGGATTGGTGACGGAGATCGCGTACGTGGTCCTCCCGTAGCGCCAGTCGATCGAGTACTCGGGCCAGGCCGACGGGATGCACGGGTCCAGCTCGAAGCGTTCGCCGTGCCGCCGGAGGCCGAGGATGCTCTCGAGGCCGGCGCGGTACATCCAGCCGGCGGACCCCGTGTACCACGTCCACCCGCCGCGCCCCGCGTGGGCCGGGTGGGCGTAGACGTCGCCGGCGGTGACGTACGGCTCGGTCTTGTAGCGCTGGACGTCCGCCGCGCTCCGCGTATGGTTGATGGGGTTCAGCAGGTGGAACAGCTCCACCGCCTCGTCACCGTTGCCGAGCCGGGCGACGGCCATGATGGTCCACACCGCGGCGTGGGTGTACTGCCCGCCGTTCTCCCGCACGCCGGGCGGGTAGCCCTTCACGTAACCGGGATCCTGCGGTGACTGGTCGAATGGGGGCGTGAGCACCAGCACGACCTGGGCGCCACGCCGCACCAGATGGGTGCGGACGGCGTCCATGGCCCGCTCGGCGTACGGGAGCGGCGCCGCGCCGGAGAGCACGGCCCAGGATTGGGCGATCCCGTCGATCTTGCACTCCTCGTTCTGCGCCGATCCCAGCGGGGTGCCGTCGTCGTAGTACCCGCGCCGGTACCACTCCCCGTCCCACGACAGCGCGAGCATGCCCGCCAGCCGGTCGGCCTCGCTCGCGTACCGCGCCGCCCGCGCCGCGTCGCGGCGCTCGCACAGCGGGATGAACTGCCGCAGCACCGCGTGCAGAAACCACCCGAGCCAGACGCTCTCGCCGCGTCCCCGATGCCCCACCCGGTTCATGCCGTCGTTCCAGTCGCCGCTTCCCATCAGCGGCAGACCATGGGCGCCCGCGGTCAGGCCCCGGTCGATGGCGCGCACGCAATGCTCGAAGAGCGGAGCCGCGGTGGTGGAGACCCGCGGCTCGACGTAGCTCTCGACCTCGTCGGCGGCGAGGACCGCGGCCTCCAGGAACGCGACCGGTTCGTCGAGGATGCGATGGTCCCCGGTCGTGTCCACGTAGTGCGCCACGGCGTACGGCAGCCACAGCAGGTCGTCGGAGCAGCGGGTGCGCGTTCCGGCACCCGAGGGCTCGTGCCACCAGTGCTGGACGTCGCCTTCGACGAACTGGCGGCCGGCCGCCCGGAGCAGGTGCGCGCGCACGAGGTCGGGACGCGCCAGGGTGAGCGCCATGACGTCCTGCAGCTGATCGCGAAAGCCGAAGGCACCCCCCGGCTGATAGAACCCGGACCGCGCCCACAGCCGGCAGCTGACGTTCTGATAGAGGAGCCAGCGGTTCATCAGGAGATCGAAGGAGTCGTCCGGGGTGTGCACCTGGATCGTCTCCAGGGTGTCGGTCCACAGCCGCCGGACCGCCTCGAGGGCGTGCTCGGCGGCGGGCACGTGCGCGTGCCGGCGCACCAGCTCGCGGGCGTGATCCCGATCACGCCCCTGTCCCAGGATGAGGACGAGACGCCGGCTCTCGCCCGGGGCCAGGGCGATCTCGATCTGCAGGGCGGCGCAGGGGTCGAGTCCGGCGCCGAAGTGGCCCGACAGCAGGGGCTGATGCAGGGCGGCCGGCCGCGCCGGCGAGCCGTTGCGCCCCAGGAACGAGAGCCGATCCCCGGTCGCCGAGCGCGGTGATACGCTGCCGGCGGCGAAGGCGACCCGGCCCGCGAACGTCCGGTTGTACGGGTTCGTGGCGAGGATCGCCCCCGTCTCCGGATCCAGCGCCGTCAGCAGGTGCCGGTGGTCCGCCGGCTGCGGCGGCCCCAGGCGCCATTCGTTGTACGCGAACACGCTGAGTCGTCGCGCCCGGCCGGTCTGATTGGTGAGGGTGAGGAGGGAGAACTTCACGGGGTCCTCCGCGTCCACGAAGACCGCGAGCTCGTGGAGGATCCCGTGGGAGGCGTGGGTGAAGTGCGAGACGCCGGCGGCGTGCCGCGCCACGAACCGGCCGGTCTGGCCGGTGCGCCGCAGCGGTCCCGGCGTGGGGGACCACGCCGCCTGGTCGTCCTCGTCCCGCAGAAAGATGGCCTCGGCGGTGGGGTCGGTCACGGGATCGTTCGCGCAGGGCGTGAGGCGGTTCTCCCGGCTGTTCTCCGCCCACGTGTGCGCGGAGCCCGACGCCGACACAACGGTGCCGAAGCCGGGGTTCGCGATGACGTTGACCCAGGGGAGCGGCGTCTCCTGGTCACCGTCGAGCACCACCACGTACTCCCGGCCGCCGTCGGCGAAGCCGCCCGTCCCGTTCGCCAGCGTGAGCGCGGGCACCTTGGTCACCATGCCGTCCGCGTCGACCGGCGGAGACGACGGCTGCGGGTGGCGCTCCTTGCGCCATGCCGGCTCGGGGTACGGCCAGTCCAGCTGGTTCGCCAGCTCGCCGCGATCCCCGCTGAGGATCGCCCGGGCTACGCTGGCGAGCAGGATCCGTTCGGCTTCGATCATGCGGTCGCCGCGCAGCAGGTACACCCCGCCCGGGCGGTGCTTCCACGCGCCCCAGGGTCCGGTGTCGAGGAGCGCCGTGAGCTGGACGTGCATCTCATCGAGGTAGCTCACCGGATGCTCGTTCAGCAGCACGACGTCCGCGCTCAGTCCCTTGAGGCGCCAGTACTCCTGAGCCTGGAGGACCTGGCGGACGAGGGGGATGTCATTCTCGTCCACCACCCGCACGAGCAGGATCGGGAGGTCGCCGGAGATCCCGTGGGGCCACAGGCCCGGCTGTCCCAGCACGTTGCGCTCCAGTACCGCGGGCTCCGCCCGCATCGAAGCGTCGGTGTAGAGGACGCGGGAGGCGAGGCGCTCGAACAGCTGGGCTTCGTCGCTCGAGATGCCGAGGTGTCGCAGCGTGCTCTGCGCGTGGGTGAACGCCA
>DASPFU010000019.1:0-6446 GCA_035620935.1 Gemmatimonadales bacterium | reverse complement strand
ATCCGGCGCCGGCTTCACCTCGACGATGGTCCCCTGCACCGTCGAGCCGGCCGGCACGGTCACCCGCCCGGAGGCGTCGGTCATGTCCTCGACGACGGTCGCGGTGAACACGTCGCCCACCTTGGCGCTTCGCGACGTGATCGTGTCGGCGACGCCGAGGTGCAGGCGGGTCCCGGCGGCCAGCGTGTAGCTGGTCGGCGCTGCGGGCCGCGCGGGCGCCGGGCGCGGCGCCGGCGTCGCGGGCCTGGGGGCGGGCGCGGCCGCGGGCGTGGTCGCCGCCGGTGGCTCGGTCGCGGGCGGCGCCACGTCGCCCGTCACCGCGATCGATTCGGGCGCCGCGAGCGTGAGATCGCGCGCCGTCGAGTCGGCGCTCGCGTTCCCAGCCTGATCGCCGCGCGCACAGGCGGCGAAGGCCACGGTCGCGACGAGGGTGGCCAGGGATCGGATGTCAGCGGTCATCGGGTTCTCCACCGGTGTGGTTCGGTGCGGTGATACCCCGCAGGCGGGCGATCAGTACCGCCGGCGGCGCGAGGTGCCCAGCAGGGCACCCATGAGGGTGCGGGTGATGGTCCCGGCCACCGTGCGGGTGACCGGCGACTTGAGGATCGACTCGAAGGTGCTGGGCGGCTGGCGTCCCGCCCGCGGGGCCGGCGCGCGGGGCGCGCGTGCGACGGGCGCGTCGGGCACGCGCACGTCGAGGGGCGGGGCGGCCGCGGCGGCGCGGCCCGCCAGGATCTCCCGGGCGCTCTCGCGGTCCACGTCCGCCGCGTACCGCCGCACCTGGTCCGACCCCTCGATCCGGCGGCGCAGCTCGTCGTCCGCGAGCGGGCTCATCCGCGAGGCGGGCGGGATCATCCGCGTGGCGAACGGCGGCGTCGGCGCGCCGTTCGGCCGCAGCACCGTGACCAGCGCCTCCCCGGTCCCGAGCGTGGTCAGGATCTCTTCGATGTCGTAGTACGGCGTCTTCGGGTAGGTGCGGGCAGCGGCCTTGAGCGCCTTGTCGTCGTCCGGGGTGAACGCCCGCAGGGCGTGCTGCACGCGATGGCCCAACTGACCCAGGATCTCGGGCGGGATGTCCTTCGGCGACTGCGTGACGAAGAACACGCCGACGCCTTTCGAGCGGACCAGGCGGACCACCTGCTGCACCTGGTCCAGGAACGCCTTGCTCGCGTCGTCGAACAGCAGGTGGGCCTCGTCGAAGAAGAACACCAGCTTCGGCTTGTCGAGGTCACCGACCTCGGGCAGGGTGCCGTAGAGGCGCGCCAGCATCCACATCATGAACGTCGAGAACAGCGCGGGCTTGTCCTGCACGTCGGGCAGCTCGAGCACGCTGATCAGGCCGCGCCCGTCGCGCTCGACCTGCAGGAGGTCGTCCAGCTCGAACTCGGGCTCGCCGAAGAACGCCTCCGCCCCCTGCTGCTCGAGCTCGACCATCTCCCGCAACAGGACGCCGACCGTCTGTTTCGACATGCCGCCGTAATCCGTCAGCTCCGCCGCGCCCGGGCCCGCCAGGTGCTGCAGCACGGCGCGCAGGTCCGGGAAGTCGAGCAGCAGCAGGCCCTGGTCATCGCAGTACTTGAACACCAGCGCCAGCACGCTGGTCTGGGTCTCGTTCAGCCCCAGGACCTTGGCGAGGAGCAGCGGCCCGAACGATGACACGGTGGCGCGCAGCTGCGCGCCCCGCGCCCCCGTCAGACTGAGGAACTCGATCGGGCAGGCGCGGGGCCGCCAGTCGTATCCGGTGCTCTTCGCCCGCTCGGCGATGCGGTCGTTCGATTCGCCGTCGGCCCCCAACCCCGAGAGGTCACCCTTCAGGTCGGCGAGGAACACGGGGACGCCCTGCGCCGAGAGCTGCTCGGCCATGAGCTGGAGGGACTTGGTCTTGCCGGTGCCGGTGGCCCCCGCGATGAGCCCGTGCCGGTTCATCATCGCGAGCGGGATGCGGACGAGGCACTGGGGGTGGCACGCGCCCTCGTGCAGCGGGGCGCCGAGGGTCAGGGCGGGCGCGTCGCCGGCGAAGGCCTCGCGGGCGGATTCGACGACCTTGGGATCCATGGCGCACAACGTAGCATTCCCGGCCCGGCCCATCCAGCCACGGCTCAGAGGCGGTCGCGCAGGAAGTCAGGGGTGAGGCCCTGGAGGTATCCGGCCAGCACCGTGAAACGGTCGGTGATGAGCAGGATCCCGAGGATGATCAGGATCGCGCCCGACACCCGCTCCACCCACGCCAGGTACGGGCGGAACCGCTGGAACCACGCGAGGAAGCGCTCCAGTGCCACGGCGGTGAGCAGAAACGGCACGGCGAGGCCCAGCGCGTACCATCCCAGCAGGGCCATCCCCTCACCGACGCTGGACCGGGCCGCCGCGAGCGTGAGGATGGCGCCGAGGATCGGCCCGACACAGGGGGTCCACGCCGCGCCGAAGGCGATGCCGACGGCCGCCGAGCCCAGGTACCCGAGCGGCTTGGTGGCGAGGTGCAGGCGTCGTTCGCGCATCAGGAAGGCCGGCCGCAGCACGCCGAGCAGGTAGAGGCCGAACACGATCACCAGCACACCGCCGATCCGGCCGAGCCACACCTCCCAGCCCCGCATCAGCGAACCCAGCGCCGACGCCGACGCGCCGAGCAGCACGAAGATGAGGCTGAACCCCGCCACGAACCACAGCGCGTGCAGCAGGGCGGTCCCACGGCGGGTGCCGAGCTCCTCCGCCGACATCCCCGTGAGGAAGCCGACGTAGCTCGGGATGAGCGGCAGCACGCAGGGCGAGAGGAAGCTCAGCAGCCCCGCGAACAGGGCGATGGCGGCCGAGACGCCGCTAGCGGCGGCGGCGGGATCCTGGAGCACGACCACGCTGTTGCCAGGCGATGAGCTTGTAGACCAGCTTGGCGACCAGGAAATCGGGCGCCACGAACCCGGGGATCGGCGCCAGCTCCACCACATCGACGCCCACCACGTTCCGCTCGGCGAACACCCGCTCGAGCAGCCGCAGCGTGGGGTACCACAGCCCGCCCCCCGGCTCCGGCGTCCCGGTCGCGGGCACGAGACTCGGGTCGAAGTAGTCCACGTCGATCGTGATGTAGACGTCCGGCCCCAGGGCGGCGAGCGCCCGGTCGATCCACTGCTCCGCGGCATCGAGCTGGTGGCCGAAGATGGTCGGGATCTTGCGCGCCCGCATCAGCTCGCGCTCCTCGGCCGTGATGGCGCGGATCCCCACCGGCACCAGGTCCACCCGGCGGTGCACGCGGTACATCACGCACGCGTGGCTGTAGGGCGTCCCCTCGTATTCGGGGCGCAGGTCGCCGTGCGCATCGAGCTGCAGCACCGAGAGCCGCCGCTTCCCGAGGTGCGCGGCGTGGGCCTCGACGGGAGCGGCGGTGAGCGAGTGCTCGCCGCCCAGCATGATCACGAACTTGCCCATGTCCAGCAGCCGGTCGCAGGCCGCCCGCAGCTCGCCGAGCGCCTCTTCCGGCCCCGCCCCCGAGAGCATCAGCTCGGGCAGGGTGTGGATCCCGGCCTGGTGGAACTCGCCGTCCAGCTCGTGATCGTACAGCTCGATGTAGCGCGAGGCTTCGAGAATGCGCCGCGGCCCGAACCGGGTCCCGCCCATGTACGAGACCGTCGCTTCGTAGGGAACGGGCAGGATGACGATCGGCGCGCGCTCGAGCGAGGGCGCCGGATCCGGCAGGCCGAGGAAGTTGACCGGCGCCCCCCAGGGGAGCGCCGCCAGCCGCTTATCCACAGAACGCCACCGCCGCCACGACGGTCGTCCAGCGTCCGTCGTCGCCGCACTCGGCGGTGGAGGTGACGTTCAGGGTGCGGACGATGTCCCCTGAGAGCAGCCACTGCTCGCGTCGCGCATCCCATGCCTGCTCGGGGTCGAACGGCACGCCGAGCACGGTGGCCAGCATCGACGCGGCCAGGTCCTCCGCGTACTCGCCCGCCGCGAGCTCGTTCTGCCCGTAGCTGTGGTGCTCGGAGATGTAGCCGTGGTGCGACGGGTCCGCGGGGAGCGCCAGACCGATGGACGACGCCACCAGCCGACTGGGCTCGTTGGTGGCCGACTCCGCCACCACCGCGAACACGATCTGCCCCGGTTTCAGGTGGGCGAGCCCCTCCTCACGGTCCACCAGCTCGCAGTGGGGCGGGAAGATGGAGCTGACCCGCACCAGGTTGAACGCCGCGAGGTGCGCGTCCCGCAGCGCCATCTCGAAGCTGGTCAGCTTCTCCTTGTGGCGCCCCACGCCCTTCGTGAGGAACGCCTTGGAGGGGATGAACATCCGTGAGTCGATCACCCCGTCACCTCGCCTGCGTCAGAGGGTCCGTGTGCTGCGTCGCTGCGGTCCGGGAACCAGACCGTGCGCCCCACTTCGATCGGCGGCTCCGTGTCGCCGGTGCGGTCCGCGGTGGCCTGCATCACCTGCGCCACCACCTCCGCCGGCGACAGGCCGACCTCTTCCACTTCCACGCGCGTCTGGCCGCGGTCCTTGCCGCGGACGATGAGCATGTACCGCGCGGTATAGACCCGCAAGCGCCCGTCGGGATCGGCGCGGGTCACCACCGCGGTCCCCCATTCCCGCCCCTCGCGCCGGAACGGCCGGAACAGGTAGACGCTGCCGATCTCGGCCGTCGGCAGCCGCTGGGCCACCGCCGCGGCCAGCGCCGCCCAGCCCGGCCCCTGGCCTAGCGGGGGCGGGGCGAGCCGGAAGTCCGGGCCTGCTCCCATCGCTCCACGTAGAAGCGCAGCACGTGCATGAAATCCTGGGCGTTGGTGACCACCCCGTACGCCTGGTGCGTGCCGCGGTCTCGCAGCTTGTTCACCACGAACTCCGTCTGGTCGACGCAGATCGTCGTGAGGGGACGCACGTCGTCGGGGGTCGGCGCGTCCACGAACGCCGGGAGCATGTTCCCCACGGCGATGGCGTGCAGGGCCGTCGCGACGAACACCGCGAAGGTCGCCCGCGCCGTGACGGCGCGCATCGCGTCCTGCGCGGCCAGCGTGTCGGACAGCACGCCCGGCAGCGGCCCGTCGTCGCGGATCGATCCCGCCAGCACGTAGGGGACCCCGTGCGTGACCAGGGCGTGCATGATGCCGGTCCGCACCAGCCCGTCCCGCACCGCCGCCTCGATCGACCCCGCGCGCCGCACCGCGTTGATGGCGCGCATGTGGAGGGCATGCCCGCCCTCCACGCCCTGCCCCGTACTCGACATCCCCAGCGTCGTCCCGAAGATGGCCGCCTCGAGGTCGTGCACCGCCACGGCGTTGCCGCCGAGCAGCGCCCCGACGTAGCCACGCTGGATGAACCAGATCAGGTCTTCGCGCGCCCGGGCGTGCACCAGCGCCGGTCCGACGACCCACACGGAGAGCCCGCCGCGCTCCCGCTCTTCTCCCAGCAGCTCGGCGAGCGTGCCGTAATCCACCGGCCGCTCGCGCGACACCTCGGTCTGCATGAAGCGGAACTCGTTGGCGCTGTGGCCGCCGCCGAGGAACCCCTCGGCGTGCACGAAGATGCCCTCGGAGCCGTCCTCCGCCTTCCCCACGGCTACCAGGTCGCCGAGCCGCACCTTGCGCGGCTCCGTCGTCAGGAGGTCACCGTCGGGGTGATGGACGATCACGCAGTCCATGCGCGGCAGGCGGGGACGGCGCCACGCGCCGCCGACCTTCACGTACGTCGGGAGGTTGGTGGTCGAGAAGAACCCGTCGGGGAGGACGCCGTCGGCCGCCGCGGCCTCGAAGCGCGCCGCGGGCGCCGTCCCGAGCGGCGGGGCGTCGAAGTTCGGCGGCCGATACTGGAAGCGCGCGGTCGTCACGGGCGCGAAACATATCGGTGCGACAACCACCGGACAACCGAGACGCGCCGCCCGGGCTCCGTCCCTACAGCAGCGACACGGGATCCCGGTCGACCGTCACCCCGGACCGCCCGATGGCGCGCCAGGCCCGCACCACCCGTCCCAGCACGCGTGGCTCGGCGGCCTTGGCGAGGACGTGCCAGCGCCACCGCCCTTCGAGCCGGGCCAGCGCGCAGGGCGCCGGACCCAGGACCGTGAGCGCCCCCGCGAGCGTGCCGGCGTTCGCCCGGCGCAGCCAGCCGGCCACCCGATCGGCCAGCGCGGCCGCCCGGTCCGCCTCCCGGGCACTCGCCACGAACCGCACCAGCCCCACCGTGGGCGGGTAGGCCGGCTGCGGCGCGGTCCGCAGGGGCAGCTCGGCCGCCGCGAATGCCCGCACCGAGTGCGCCGCCGCCGCCCGGATGGCGTGGTGGTCGGGGTGGCGCGTCTGCACCACGACCTGCCCGCCCCGCTCGCCGCGCCCGGCGCGGCCCGCCACCTGAGCGACGAGCTGGAAGGTGCGTTCCGCCGCACGGAAGTCCGGCAGATGGAGCCCAGTATCCGCGTCCACCACCCCCACCACGGTCACGTTGGGGAAGTCCAGCCCCTTCGCGATCATCT
>DASPFU010000018.1:0-4485 GCA_035620935.1 Gemmatimonadales bacterium | reverse complement strand
ACCGTCAGCTCCGGGTGGCCGCGCACGGCCCCCATCGCCGCGTCGCCGGGCAGGTGGGCCGGCCCGGAATCCTTGGACAGCGCCAGCGCGCCCGCATTCAAGACCAGGTGCGCGGCGCCGGGCTGGTGCGACACGACGCTGGCGAGGACCGTGACACCCACGTCCGCCGCCGCACAGCAGCCGATCAGCACCATCGTGCGGTCGAAGAACACGTAGTTGCCCGGGCGCGCCTCGGTCACGCCGGTGAGGTCGCGTACCGCGGCCATCGCGGGTGTCGAGCCGACGCTGACGCCGCGCACCGGGATGCCATCGCTGCGCAGCAGCTCGGCGAACCACACCATCACCCGGCGCTCCTCCTCGGCGACGGCGGCGGCCTCGTCCTTCGTGCGCGTGCGGTACGCGTGCCCGGAGTGGGAGAGTATCCCGTCGAACACCAGCCCGCGCTCGGCGCCGAGCTCGCGGGCCACGTCGAGCGCGTACGGCGAGGCCGGGTCCACGCCGGCCCGGTGGTAGCCGCAGTCCACCTTGAGCCACACGTGGAGGTTCGTCCCCGCGAGTGCCCGGGCCGTTTCCCGGTCGTCGGTCACCACCCGCAGGGTGCCGCGCTCGGCGAGCCGCCGCACGTGGGGCAGGTGCGTGGGATCGAGCGGGAACGCCCAGGTGACGTCGTCGAATCCGGCCGCCAGGAACGCCTCGGCCTCGACCAGGGTCGATACCGTCACCCCGCGCGCGCCGTGCGCGAGCTGGCGCCGTCCCAGCTCGAGGCACTTGTGGGTCTTCACGTGCGGGCGGAGCGCCACGCCCAGCTCGCGGGCGCGCCCCGCCATCCAGGCGAGGTTGCGCTCCACCACGTCGAGGTGGAGCAGCAGCGCGGGGGTCGCGACGCCGGTCGTCACTTCACCACGTGGAGATCGGTCTGGCGGCGCAGCACCCAGCGGATGGCGCCGTCCCGTCCGACGGCGGCGTCCTCCTCGAGGGCCATGCGCACCGGCTGCCCGTCCCACTCGGGGATTGGCGTCGTGGCCTGGAGCTCGATCGAGAACCAGGTGTCCGGCAGCACGGCCACGTCGCCGCGGCCCGGCACGCCCTCCTGGTGGTCCCACAGGCCGATCAGCGGGCCGGCGCCGTGGCCGCGGTCGCCGACCGGATGGGAGTACACCGTGCCGTCGATGCCCTCCGCACGCATCCGCTGCAGGGTGGCGGCGAGGATCTCGTTCCCGGTCCGGCCGGCGCGCACCTCCGCCAGGACGAGGTCCTGAAGGCGGTTGCCGTTGCGCAGGGCGCGCAGCAGGCCGGCGGGTGGCTGGCGCTCGCCCGCGCGCAGCACGTAGCCCATGTGCTGGGTGTCGGTGTTGAGTCCCAGCGCCGTGATGCCGAAGTCACAGTGCAGCACGTCGCCGCGCTGGATCACGACGACGCTCGAGTCCGCGAGGTCCACGCCGGCCCGCTGCACGTCCACGTCGGTATGGAACCAGGTATCGAGCCCGAGGTCGGTGAGACGCTGGCGCATCCACCACACCACGTCGTCGGTGGTGGTCCGCCCCGGGGTGATGACCGTGTTGGAGAAGGCCGCGCCGATCACCTCCCAGGCGACCTCCATCATCCGGCGGTAGGCGGGCAGCATGTCCGGGGCGCGCACGGCGATGTAGTCGAGCGCGAGCCCCTCGGCGCGGACCACGCGCGGCAGATAGCCCGGGGGCAGGGCGCGCGACAGCTGCTCCCACTCGCCCGCGGAGAGCCCGTCGGAGAAGGCGTGCGTGTGGGAGATGTCCACCGCGATCGTCCTGGGGTCGCGCTCCAGCACGAGCCGGGCGAGCAGGTCCCACTGGCCCTGGCCCACCAGCTCCGGGCGCCGGCCGGTGGTGGGATCGATGGTATCGCGGGCGAAGTAGGGCTGGAAGACGCCGCCCTGCGAGGATCCGCCCAGCGCCAGCCGCTCCACGCCCCGCTCCGGTCCCAGGTCATGGAACACGTAGATGGTGCGGCGCCGCGCCGCGAACGTCGTGGGCGCGATGAGCGACCAGAACACCGGGTCCTCGTTGTACTCCCGCATCGGCAGGATCCACATCTGGACGCCGTACCGGCGCATCAGCGCCGGCAGCACGGAGTCCAGCCGGTAGCGCAGCCAGCCCTGCTGCAGCGCGGCCTGCTCGCGCAGCGTGCCGAGCGGATGCGCCGGCGTGATCGAGAGCGGCAGACGAGGCGCGGGCGCCTGGAGCAGCGCCAGCGCGGCGAGGGCGGGTGCCAGCGTCATGCGGGTCCTCCGGGTGAGGCGGGTGAGAGAGATGGCGGGCCTGGCGCGTCCCACGTCCGGCGCGCCCGGTGCATCAGTGCGATCGACCAGCCGAAGAGCGCCAGCTGCAGTGCGGTGAGGGCGCCCGAACCGCTGATCGTCAGGTGCAGACCCCGGCCGACGACGTCGCGCCCCGACAGGCCGGCGAACACGGCGAGCAGCGCGACCGCCCACCACGCCGCGCGGGCCGCCCGGGGCAGGGTGCGCCACGGGATCGCGAAGAACGCCGCCAGCACGAAGAGCAGCGTCGGCAGGTGCCCGCGCCACGTCATCGCCGAGAGGAGGTGCCCGGTCAGGAACGCGGCGCTCCACTCGAACACCGACACGGGCTCGCCGCGATAGCGCAGCCAGAGCAGGGTGCCCGCGAACAGGCCGCCGACGAGGAGTGCCGCCGCGCGATAGATCCCCTGCGCCGTGCCCTCCGACAGCCTGACGATGCGGTAGTCCCGCTCGTGTGGCTGCTGCGGCGGCCGCGTGAGCCGGTACACCGCCGCCGCGAGGTTGTGGTTCTTGTACTCCTGGATCACGCGGCCGTGGGACAGGCCGCCGAGCAGGGCGGCGTGATACTCCCGCAGGTCCTGGAGCCCCCGCGCGGGGCCGCGTTGCGCGATCGGCAGCGCCAGCGCCGCCAGCGCGAGCGGCAGCACCGCCAGCGCCGCGCGGGTGCGCCCGCGCACGACGATCCAGGCGACGAAGAACACCGGGATCAGCTTGATCGCGGTGGCGCCGACGAACGCCGCCGCCGCCGGGATGTCCCGGCCTTCCTGGTGCCACACGATGCCGAGCAGCACCAGCACGAACAGGGCGGTATTGGGGTGGATGGCGTTGAGGTTACTGAGGAAGTACTCGACCGTGCACAACCCGGCGAGCGCGAGCGGCCACCGGTCCGGAACGCCGGGCCACGCCCGGCGGAGGATGCGCCGGGTGAGCAGGAACGCCGCCGGGATGAGGGCGAGGTTGGCGAGGTAGAACAGCCCCGCCGCCACGGGCAGCGGGAACGGCGCGAACACCTGGAACACCATCGCCGCGAAGGGCGGATAGGTGTTCTCGCTGACACCGGGCTCGAGCACGTAGAGCGGCTCGCCGGACCAGAAGCGCAGGCCGGCCAGCCGTCGCGCGTGGAAGTCGGTCCCGTACCCGGTCCCGGCCGCGCGCACCACCGCGGCCGCGACCGCCAACGCCACCAGCAGGACCACGCCCGCCCACCGGGCGCGGCGCCAGCCGCGGGGGGGCTCGTGCGCGGCCGGCGCGGGGCCGGTTACCGCCGCCACACGCCGATCGCCAGGGCGATCCAGCCGGCGATGAAGCAGAGCCCGCCGACGGGCGTCACGGCGCCCAGCGTCCGGATGCCCGTGAGACTGAGCGCGTACAGGCTGCCCGAGAACGAGACCGTGCCGGCGAGGAAGAGCCAGCCGGCGGCGCGGACCCCCGCGTGGGAGACCCGCTCGGCCGCCAGGGCGACCACCAGCAGGCCGAGGGCGTGGTACATCTGGTAGCGGGCGGCGGTCTCGAACACGACGAGCAGGTCGAGCGGCACCCGCGTCCGGAGGGCGTGGGCGCCGAACGCGCCCGCCAGCACGGCGAGGGCGCCGGACGCGGCACCCGCCGTCGCGAAGCCGCGGTGCATCAGTCGATCCGCCGTCCGCTGACCTCGATGCGCCGGGGATCGCGCACGCGGCGGTCCCCGCGGACGAACGCCGAGGCGAACCAGCTCACCACGCTGACGATCAGCGCGGCGAGCACGGCGGGCCACAGGCCGGCGCTCGAGACGCCGGGCACGAGCCACGCGACGATGGCGAGCGAGATGCCGTTCACCACCAGCAGGAACGCGCCGAGGGTGACGAGCGTGAGGGGCAGGGTCAGCAGCACGATGACGGGGCGGACGAGCGCGTTCACGATGCCGAGCAGCAGGGCGGCGATCACGACGTTGGGCGCCCCGTCGATCCGGAAGCCGTCCACGATCGTATCGGCGGCCCACAGACCGAGGGCGGTGATGGCGAGACGAACGACGAAGCTCCTCACGCGTCGAAAGATAACCGCGGCGTCACCGCGCGCGTCCCGCGGTGAACTGCGCCGTGAGGCCCGGGCGGGCCCGGGGGGCGAGGCGCTCGTCGAAGAGCAGGGTGCCGCGCAGCGAGTCGCCGCCCCACCACGCGAGCGCGACCCCCGCGATCGCCCCCTGCGCGGCGGGC
>DASPFU010000017.1:0-5112 GCA_035620935.1 Gemmatimonadales bacterium | reverse complement strand
CGAACGCCTTGCCGCCCTCCTCCCACCAGAACGAGTGCAGCACGGTCATCGCGCGCTCGAAGCGCGCCGGCGCGTCCGCGGCACAGGTGACGGGGAACGTGACCCGGCCCAGGCCGGTGGTGTCGTGCGGGTGGTCTTCGTGCTGGGCGGCGAGCGGCAGGGCGGCCGCGCAGACCAACAGCGCGGTGAAGCGAAGCGTGGTCATCGGCATCTCGCGGGACAGTGGCCGCAGCAAGGATACCCAGGGCGCGTGCGCGGTGTCCAGCGCGGCCTCTGGCGCGCCCCCGGAGTCCCGCCTAGAGTTGGCCCATGTTCCTCGAGGACCGCCAGCAGCAGGCCGCCTACGCCATCGTGCTGCTGGGCATCGCGCTCATCGTCGCGCTCTTCCCCTTCGCGTCCGGCCTGCTCGCGATCCCGGTGTTGTACGTCGTCTTCAAGCCGGTGTACACGCGGGTGCGGCGGCACGCACAGCCGCGGCTCGCCGCGGCCATCGTTACCACAATCGGCGTGCTGTTCCTGATGATCCCGCTGGCCCTGGTCGCGGTGATCGTGGCGCATCAGGCGCAGAGCCTGGTCGCCGGCGCCGAGCAGTCCCGCGTGCTGGGCGAGGTCAGCCAGCTGCGCCTCGGATCGCTCCCGATCGGCCCGATCATCGCCAACATGGGCCGGCGCCTGGCCGAGTGGATCAGCGGCAGCGGGTTCGCCGTGGTGGGCGCCGCCACGCGCTTCTCGCTCAATCTCGTGGTCGCGTTCTTCGGCCTGTTCTACATCCTCCAGAGCTCCGAGCGGCTGTGGCTCGGCCTGGCGCCGTACATCCCGTTCTCGACCACCAACACCGAGCGCCTGCGCAAGCGGTTCGAGGACATCACCGTCTCGACCGTCATCGGCACCGGACTCACCGCCGCCATTCAGGGGACGCTCGTCGGCGTGGCGTTCTGGGCGACGGGCCTCGCCAACGCGGTCGTGTGGGGCGTGATCACCGCCATCTTCTCGATCCTCCCGATCGTCGGCTCGGGGATGGTGTGGGTCCCCGGCGCGCTGGTGCTCGCGCTCGACGACCGGATGCCGCAGGCGGTGGCACTCGCGCTGTGGGGCGTCGTCGTGGTCGCCAACACCGACAACCTGATCCGGCCGATGGTGTTCCGCCGCTGGGCCAACGTGCACCCGCTGATCACCATCGTCGGCGCGTTCGGCGGTGTGCGCTACTTCGGGCTGCTCGGACTGCTCGTGGGACCCCTCGCCCTGTCCTACTTCTTCGAGCTGCTGCGGATGTACCGCCAGGAGTACGTCGGCGGCATCGGAACGCGGTTGACGCGCTGATTGTCTGAAGGCTGTACGCTGTACGCTGTGGGCTGTAGGCTGGATCCGGATGATTCGGATGTTGTGTGCGCAAAAAGGATGACGCGCGCGCGGGATCCGGTTCCCATCCTTTTGGATGCACAAGTACCGCCACCTCGTCGCCTGGCAGCGTGCGCGCGACGTTACGCTCACGGTCTTTCGCGAAGCCCACGCGCACTATCACCCTCGATCGCGGGCACTCCTCGAGCAGCTCCGCCGCGCGGCCTTGTCCATCGATCTCAACATCGTGGAAGGGGGCGCGCTGGGAAGTACTCCGCTGTTCCGCCGCCACGTGCGCATCGCAATCGGCTCTGCTGCCGAATCGCAGCGCCTCACCGAACTGGCGCGAGAACTGGAGTACCTGCCGGTGGAGACCACCACGCATCTGGACCGGCTGCTCGACGACACGCTCGCGCTCCTGCACGGGCTCTTGAAGCGACTGAATCGCACCTAGCTACATCAGCTACCAGCCTACAGCCTACAGCCCACAGCCCACAGCCCACAGCCCACAGCCTACAGCCCTCAGCCCTCAGCCCACAGCCCACAGCCTACTTTCTACTCCAGTACGCGTACACCGGGATCCCAAGGGCGATCAGCGCCGCGCCCTTCATCGCATTCGTCGGCTCCGCGCGCACCGCGCTCGCCATGACGTACACGGCGGCCAGCACGAAGAACCCCGTCACCAGCCGGTAGGCCGGCACGCGGAATGCGGGAGCGCCCGCCGCCATGCCGTCCCGGGCGCGGTACACGAACAGCGTCGCCGCGGCGGCCCCGAAGAAGATCCAGTCGCCGAACACGACGTAGTCGAGCAGCTCGGCATAGGTGCCGGAGAGCGCCAGCACCACCGCCCACGCGGCCTGGAGCGTGATGGCCGCCGCGGGCGTGCGGTGGCGCGGGTGAAGTCGGGCGATCCGATCGAAGAACAGCCCGTCGGCCGCCATCGCCTGGAACACGCGCGGCGTCACCAGGATCACCAGGTTGAGGAACCCGAGCGTCGACGCGGCGATGCCGGCACTGATCAGGCGGCGGCCGGCGGCGCCGAGGGTCGCCTCGAGAGTGTCGGCCGCCGGGGCGGCGCTCGCCGCGAGGCCGGCGGGCCCGAGGGCGCGGAGGTAGGCGCCGTTGGCGAGCAGGTACACCACCATCACGATCCCCACGCCGAGGACCAGCGCCCGCGGCAGCGTGCGGGGCGCGTCCACGATCTCTTCCGCGATGAAGTTGGTCTGCTGCCAGCCGCCGTAGGTGAACATCACCGGGATGAGCGCCAGGCCGACGGAGCGTCCCACATCCCACAACCCCACACCCCCCATGCCCACGGGGTTGTCGGGAGGTGAAGAGGTGGGACCATCCGGGACCAGCGCGATTCCGGCGATGATCACCAGCGCCAGCGCGCCGAGCTTGAGCAGCGTGAAGACGTTCTGCGTGAACGCCGCGGGCCGCACCCCGAGGTAGTTCAGCGCCGCCAGCAGGACGATGGCGCCGACGGCGAGCGGTCGCTCGGCGCCCGGCGGGAGGCCGAGCAGCGGGATGGCGTAACGGGCGAACGTCACCGCCACCGCCGCCGTCGCGCCGGTCGCGATCACGAGGAGCAGGGTCCAGCCGTAGAGGAACGCCGGGAGCCGGCCGAAGGCGTCGCGCAGGTACACGTATCCCCCGCCCGCGCGCGGGGCTCGCGCGCCCAGCTCGGCGAAGCAGAACGCGCCGGCCAACGCCACGAGGCCGCCGAACGCCCAGACGGCGAGCGTCAGTCCGCCGGACCCGACCCGCTGCGCCACCACCGCGGGCGACACGAAGATGCCGGCGCCGATGATGCCGCCTACCACGGACATCGTCGTGGAGAACAGCCCCAGCGAGCGGAGGTAGGACGTCACCGCGACCACTCGCGTCGCCGTCGGGAGCCGTGAGCCGGGAGCCGGGAGCCGAACGACACGCGTGAAAAGGATGTCGTGTCGGGCAAAACGATCATATGGCTCAATGGGATCGGCGCCATCCTCGTCCCGTGCACAAGTACCGTTCGCTCGACGCGTGGCAGCGAGCGCGGGAGACGAGCCTGCTCGTCCTCAGGGCCACCGATCAGGCGTATCATCCCCGAGCGTTGCCGCTGTTCGTGCAGCTGCGGCGGGCGACGGTTTCCATCGAAGCCAATATCGTGGAAGGATACGCCCTCGGGACGCCGCTGCAGTTCCGCAGGCACCTGCGCATCGCCATCGGTTCAGCGGCGGAGTCGCAAGTCATGGTCGAGTTGGCCACGGAGATGGGATACCTGCCAGCGGCGCCCGCCACTGCGATCACCACGTCCCTCGATCGCACGCTCGGATGCCTCCACGGTCTCCTCCGGGCCACCACGCGGCGCGTCGGGTGATCAGTTCCGGCTCCCGGCTCCCGGCTCCCGGCTCCCGCGCGCAATGGAGTCCGCCATCACCAGGAGCTCCTCCCAGTCCAGCCACGCCGGCGCGCCCCGCACCCACTTCTCGAACCACCCCATCTCCGCGACCATCTTCACGAGCTGATACCGCGGCTCCTGCAGGCCGTGCGGCTGGCCGGGATACACCAGCAGCTCCGTCGGCACGCCCAGCTGCTTGAGGGCCATGTGCCACTCGAGTCCCTGGGGAAGCGGGACGCGCTGGTCCTTCTCACCCCAGTGGAACAGGATCGGTGTGCGCGCGCGGGTGACGTAGCGCAGCGGCGACTCCGCCCACCAGTGTTCCCAGTCGTCCCACGGCTTGTTCCCGCCGTCGCGCTCGGCGTTGCCGCCGAGGTAGTACTCGCGCGTGGACTGGACGTCGCTCTGCGCGTAGAGGCTGATCCAGTTCGCGACCCCGGCGCCCGACGAGATCGCCTTGTAGCGCGTCGTCGTGACGAGCGTCCAGTTGGACCAGTGGCCCCCCGCCGACCAGCCCATCATCGCCAGCGAGTCGGGGTGCGCCACGCCGCGGCCGATGAGCGTATCCACCCCGCTCTCGATGTCCTCCTGCGCCAGCGGCCAGTAGTTGCCGGCGATGGCGTCCTGGAACCGCTCGCCGTAGCCCGTCGAACCGCGGTAGTTCGGCTGGAACACGGCGTAGCCGCGCGCCGCCAGGACGTGCGGATAGGTGCGGTAGCTGCCGTCGAAGGCGTCCTGGTAGGCCGACGCCGGGCCGCCGTGCAGCTGCACGACGAGCGGCGCCCGACGGACGGGCCCCACCGGATGGTAGAGCATCCCCTCGACCTCGACGCCGTCCCCCGCCCGCCAGCGCACCACCTCGTGGCGCGCGAGGACGAGCGAATCCACCCACGGGTTGAGCCGGGTGAGCCGCACCCACCGCTCGCGTCGCCCCAGGTCGGCGAGGGGCGCGAGGTGGAGGTCCGCCGGCGTCGCGGCGTCGCTGTAGCGCAGCAGCGCCGCCGAGCGGTCCCGCGACACGGCGAGGGTGACCACGCCGTCGCCCTGCGTCAGCGCGCGCACGCGACCCGACGCGACGTCCAGCGCGTAGACCCGGCGGCGCACGCCGTCGGCGCCGGCGTAGTAGATCGTCCGCCCGTCGGGAGCGAACGCGTCGATCCCGACGTCGCGGTCGTGTCCCTGCCCCAGCTCCCGCCACGCGTCGCCCGCGACCGGCCGCACGTACACCCGGTTCACGCTCCCCCAGGTGAACTCCCGATCGGCGCTGAGCGCGAGCAGGCGCGAGTCGGGAGAGAACGTGACGTCGCTTTCGCCCACGTAGTTGTCGGTGAGCCGCACGGGCGGGCCGCCCTGTAGGTCCAGCAGGTACACCTCGCTGGCGCGCCCGTCGC
>DASPFU010000016.1:0-3131 GCA_035620935.1 Gemmatimonadales bacterium | reverse complement strand
CACGGGTTCAGCCGGGTGAGCCGCACCCACCGCTCGCGCCGCCCCAGGTCGGCGAGGGGCGCGACGTGGAGGTCCGCCGGCGTCGTGGCGTCGCTGTAGCGCAGCAGCGCCGCCGAGCGGTCCCGCGACACGGCGAACGTGGTCACGCCCGCTCCCTGCGTCACGGCGCGCACCGCGCCGGAGGCGACGTCCAGCGCGTACACCCGGCGGCGCACGCCATCGGCGCCGGCGTAGTAGATCGTCCGCCCGTCGGGCGCGAACGCGTCGATCCCGGCGTCGCGGTCGTGCCCCTGCCCCAGCTCCCGCCACGCGCCGCCCGCGACCGGCCGCACGTACACCCGGTTCACGCTCCCCCAGGTGAACTCCCGATCGGCAGTGAGCGCGAGCAGGCGCGAGTCGGGAGAGAACGTGACGCCGCTTTCGCCCACGTAGTTGTCGGTGAGCCGCACGGGCGGGCCGCCCTGTAGGTCCAGCAGGTACACCTCGCTGGCGCGCCCGTCGCCGTAGCGGCCGGCGGGCGCCGCGCGGAAGGCGATCCACCGCCCGTCCCGCGACTGCACCGGGGCCGTGACGCGGAAGTCCCCCGTCGTCAGCCGGGTCTCGACGCCCGACGCCACGTCCACCGCCCAGAGGTGCACCGGCGGCCGGGACTCGGCGGTGACGCGGACATCGAACTTCTCCTTCACGCGGCGGCGGCCGGTCGAATCCGCCTCGTCGGGCGCCGTGAACAGCAGCCGCCGCCCGTCCTCGCTCCACCAGAACGCCTCGACACCGGTGGCGTGGCGCGTGAGCGGCACCGGCGGCCCGCCGGCTCCGCCCATGAGCGACACCTGCCGCGCGCCCTGGGGCCCTGCGAGGATCGCGAGGCGGTCGCCTCCCGGGTCCCACGCCCAGCTCTCGACGCCGTCCGCCGCGGACGTCACGCGCTGGGCCTCGCCGCCCTCGACCGGGATGAGAAAGAGCTGGCGCTGCCTCCCCTCGCGGCTCGAGGTGAACCCGATCGTGCCGCCGCGCGGGTGCCAGTGCGGCGCCGTCTCGTCGTCGCCGGGCGTGCGGGTCAGCCGCCGCGTGATGCGGCCGTCGGCCGACACGAGGAACAGATCGGTGCGCCGCTGCCAGTCGGGGAACTCGACCCGCGATACCTCGTAGACGACCCACCGCCCGTCGGGCGACAGCTCCGCCGCACCCAGCTGGGCGACGCGGAAGACGTCGGCCACGTCCATCGGACGGCGGGGGAACTGGGCGACGGCTGGAGCGCCGGCCCCCACCGCGACCATGAGAACTGGGAAGCAACGGCAGCGCATGCGGCATTCCGGGCGGTTGGAATGCGTGAATCTGATGTCGGACGCGCGATTTCGATACCGGCGGCCGACGGACCAGGCCGCAATGTGGGTGGGCGCAGCGCGGTGGCGCGTGCCGGGTCCCGTCGCATTCGGGCGTCGTGCCCTCCAGGGTCCGCAACCGGTGAGGTGCCGGCGTGGCGGAAATGGTAGACGCGGAAGCCTGTCACGCTTCTGGGCGCGAGCCCGTGCGAGTTCGAATCTCGCCGCCGGCACCCGCTGCGTCTCTTGCCGCCGCCGCACCGAGCGGCTATTATGGGTCACGTGACAGGCTTCCGCGTGGCAGACCTCCGCCACGTTCCGAGCCGGACGGCACCAGCCGCCCGGCTCGTCGCTTGCCCACCCGTCCCGCGTCCCCCGTCCCCGTCGTGCGCAACTTTTCCCCCGGGCCGCGCGTCTAGTCTGTGCTCCCCCCGCATTCCCAACGCGCATGCCGAAGGAGGTACCCCCCGTGAGGCACCGTTCGATGGCGCTGGTCGCGGCCGCCCTCTGCGCCGCCGGCCCAGCCGCGGCCCAGGCCGACCGCCCGCCCCAGCAGGGCGCTGCGGCCGCCCGCCGCGATTCCGCTCCCGCCAGCCCGTTCAAGAAGTTCGACGACCTGATCAAGGGGGCGACCCACCGCTCCGGGTTCCTCGACACCTACGAGAAGGGCGAGAACCTCTGGCTCGTCATCCCCGCGGGGATGGTGGGCAAGGACTTCCTGATGGAGTTCAAGATCGCGCAGGGCATCGGCGCCCAGGGTCTGTTCGGCGGCACGATGCTGTCGATCTTCGAGGGCAACGTCGTCGCGCTGGAGCGCCGCGCCGATCGCGTCCTGCTGGTGCAGCGGCCCCATCGCTTCACCGCCCGCGAGGGCGGCGCGGCCGCCCGGGCCGTGGACCTGACGTTCGGCTCCTCGGTGCTCGAGCAGGCCAAGATCGAGTCCATCCGCGACGACTCGGCCCTGGTGATCAACATCTACGACTGGGTCGTGTCGGACCTGTCGGGCATCGGACAGCAGATCCGCTTCGCCGTCTCCACCACGCCCGGCCGCCCCGGCCAGGCGACGTTCGACAAGCCGCGCAGCTACGTCGAGTCGGTGAAGGGATTCCCGGACAACGTCAACATCCGCACCAAGCTGACCTTCCGTCCGGCCGAGCCGGTGAACTGGGCCTCGGTCCCCGACGGCCGCTACATCCCGGTGTCGATCTTCTACACGCTCGCCCGGCTCCCCGAACAGCCGATGACGCCGCGGCTCGGCGACGACCGCGTCGGCAACTTCTGGACGGTGCACAAGGACTTCTCGCAGGAGGACTCGAGCGCCTTCGTGCACTACGTGAACCGGTGGCGGCTCGAGCCCGGCGAACGGGTGGGCGACCTGTGGCGGCCGAAGAAGCCGATCACCTACTACATCGACCCCAACGTGCCGGAGGAGTACCGCGCCATGCTGACGGCCGGTGTGGTCGCGTGGAACCGCGCCTTCGAGGCCGCCGGCTGGAAGGACGCCGTCCGGGCCGAGCCCCTGCCGGAAGGCGTGGACCCCGAGGACATCCGCTACGCGACCCTGCGCTGGAATGTGTCCGACCAGCCGGGCTACGGCGCCATCGGGCCGTCGGTGGTGGATCCCCGCACCGGCGAGATCCTCGACGCGGACATCCTGTTCGAGGCGAGCATGTTCCTGGGGTTCCGGAACTCCTACCGCAACCTGGTCAGCCCCATGACCGCGGTGGAGGCGTTCAACCAGGTGCTCGAGCTGCCGGCGAGCGACATGCGACTGCTCAGCGCCGGCGGGGAGATCGCGAGCTTCGGCAC
>DASPFU010000015.1:0-18505 GCA_035620935.1 Gemmatimonadales bacterium | reverse complement strand
CTTCCCGGGCTTCGCCAAGTGGCTGCGGGCGCAGGCGAGCGAGGAGCAGGGGCACGCGCTCAAGATCTTCGACTACGTGCAGGACCGCGGCGGCCAGGTGGCGCTGCAGGCCATCCCGCAGCCGGCGCACCAGTGGAAGAGCCTGCTGGAGCTGTTCGAGCAGGCCCGCGACCACGAGCGCAAAGTGACGGCGTCGATCAATCGTCTGTACGAGATCGCGGCCGGCGAGAAGGACTACGCCAGTCATGCCTTCCTCGAGTGGTTCCTGACCGAGCAGATCGAGGAGGAGAAGACCAGCGCACAGCTGGCCGACACGATCCGGATGGCCGGAGACCACCCCGGCGCGCTGCTGATGCTCGACCGCGAGGCGGGGGCCCGCAGCGGCGCGGGCGCGGAGGAGAGCGCCGAGTAGTCCGGCGTGCAGAACCCCGACATCGCGCGCCTGTTCGAGGAGGTCGCCGACCTCCTCGAGATCCAGGGCGCGAACCCCTTCCGGGTGCGCGCCTACCGCAACGCGGCCCGCACCATCCTCGACCTGCCGGACCCCCTGGCCGAGGCGGTGCTCGAAGAGGCCGACCTCACCACGATCGCCGGGATCGGCGAGGACCTGGCGGAGAAGATCGCCACCATCGTCCGGACCGGCGGCCTGCCGCTGCATCGCCAGCTGGTGAAGCAGCTCTCTCCCGGGGTGCTCGACCTGCTGCGGGTGCCCGGCCTGGGGCCCAAGCGGGTGAAGCTGCTGCGCTCGAAGCTCAAGGTGAAATCGGCAGCGGACCTGGCGAAGGCCCTGGACGCGGGCAAGGTGGCGAAGCTCCCCGGGTTCGGCGCGAAGATGGTGGAGAAGATCCGCGCGGGACTGGGCCGCGCGGCACAGGCCGAGCGGCGTCTCCTCCTCCCCGAAGCCGAGACGCACGCCCGCGCTATCGTCGGTTGGCTCGAGGCGGGCGGCGGGATCGAGCGGATCGCGGTGGCCGGGAGCTACCGGCGGCGGCGCGAGACCGTGGGCGATCTCGACGTGCTGGTCACGACGAGGGAGCCCGGTGCGGTGATCGAGCGGTTCACCCGCTACGAGGACGTGCGCCAGGTGCAGTCCGCCGGTGAGACGCGCGCGACGGTGACGCTGCGCGGCGGGCTGCAGCTCGACCTGCGGGTGGTCGAGCCCGCGGCCTACGGGGCCGCTCTGCTCTACTTCACGGGATCGAAGGCCCACAACGTCGAGCTGCGCCAGCTGGCGCTCGACCACGGGTACAAGCTCAACGAGTACGGGCTCTTCAAGGGTGCGCGCCGCGTGGCGGGCGCCACGGAAGAGGACGTCTACGCCAAGCTGAAGCTGGCGTGGATCCCGCCCGAGCTGCGGGAGGCCCGCGGCGAGATCGCGCTCGCGGCCCGGCGCGCCCTGCCCGACCTCGTGGAGCTGGACGACGTGCGTGGCGACGTCCAGATGCACTCCGACGCCTCGGACGGCGTCGCCACGGTGCGCGAAATGGCCGAAGCGGCGCGCCGGCTCGGCTACGGCTACGTGGCGATCACCGACCACTCGAAGCGGGTCTCGATGTCGGGACTCGACGCCAAGGCGCTGCGGGCCCACTGGAAGGCGATCGACCAGCTCAATGCAGGCGCCGCAGGGTTCCGCATCCTGAAGAGCGTCGAGATGGACATCCTCGAGAGCGGCAAGCTCGACCTGCCGGACGACGTCCTGGCCGAGGCCGATTACGTCGTGGCGACGATCCACTACGGCCTGACGCAGACCGAGCGGCAGCTCACCGACCGCCTGCTCGGCGCGATCGCGAACCGCTGGGTGGACGCGATCGGGCACCCCACCGGGCGCATCGTCAACAAACGGGACCCGTATCCGCTCGATTTCGACGCCGTCGCGCGCGCCGCGGCCGAGAGCGGCTGCTTCCTCGAGCTGAACGGCAGCGAGCGGATGGACCTGCCCGACACGCTGGCGGCGGCGGCGAAGCAGTTGGGCTGCCGCTTCGTCCTCTCGACCGATGCCCACGACCCGAAACACCTGCCGCACATGCGGTACGCCGTGGATATCGCCCGTCGCGCCGGCCTCTCGGCCGACGACGTGGCGAACACACGCGAGGTGGACGGGTTCCTGCGCATGCTCAGGCGAAATCGGGAGCCGGGAACCGGGAGCCGGGAGCCGTAGGCCCGCGGCTGGCCGGCGCCGCCCCTGCAACCTTCGGGCGCCGGCACCCGTCTACACCTCAGACACCCCAATCTCCCTCGAGGCCGTGCCATGCGATTCCTGCTCCTTGCCGCGCTCCTCTTCGCTCCGACGGCGGCCGCCGCGCAACAGGCCGGCCGCTACACCCTGCGCGGCGACGCCGCGATCTACAACCTCGCCGGCCGCGTCCGCATCCAGGGCGGCACCACGGCCGACGTGCAGGTGGACGTCACGCGGGGGGGCGCCGCCGCCGACCGCCTCCGGATCGAGACCGGGCCCATCGACGGGCGCCAGACGCTGCGGGTCGTCTACCCGGGTGACGACGTCACGTACGCGCGGGGGACTGGCCGCTCGAGCACCGAGCTGCGCGTCCGCGACGACGGCACGTTTTCGGACGGCCAGGACCGCGAGCGAGGCCGGACAGTGCGCGTCCGCAATTACGGCGACGGGCTCGAAGCATGGGCCGACCTCGTGGTGACCGTGCCGGCCGGCCGGCGGGTCGCCGTGCGTCTCGCCGTGGGCGACGTGACCGTCGCCAACGTGAACGGCGACCTCCTCGTGGACGTGCACTCGGCCGACGTGACGGCGGAGGGCACGACCGGCGTGCTCAACCTCGACACCGGCTCGGGAGACATCATCGTGCGCCAGGCCGAGGGCGAGGTCACCCTCGACACGGGCTCGGGCGACATCTCGGCGACCGGCGTGCGCGGCCGGACGCTCTCGCTCGACACGGGCTCGGGGAACGTCACCGTCGCCCAGGCGGACGTCACCGAACTCAACATCGACACCGGCTCGGGAGACGTGGATGCGACCGCCGTGCGGGCCCGGACCGTGATCGTGGACACGGGGTCGGGCAACGTCGCGCTGGGGCTGCTCACCGACGTGGACAGTGTGGAGATCGACACGGGCTCGGGCGACGTCACGGTGACGGTACCCGCGACGCTCGGCGCGGCGCTCGAGATCGACACGTCCTCGGGCGAGATCGACCTCGGGTTCGCGATCGAGGTCCGGCAGATCGACCGCGACCACGTGGTCGGCCGCATCGGGGACGGCGTGGGCCGGATGCGACTCGATACGTCGTCGGGAGACGTGCGGCTGCTGCGGCAGTGACCGGCGCCGCAGGCTCCCGCTAGACCAGGCGCAGCTGGGCCACCGGCGAGAAGCTGCGGCGGTGATGCGGCGTGGGGCCGAGGAGGGCCAGCGCCGTGAGGTGATCCTCGGTGCAGTACCCCCGGTTGGTTTGCCACCCGAAGCCCGCGTAGCGCGCGGCGAGCCTGGTCATCAGGCGGTCGCGCACGGTCTTGGCGATCACCGACGCGGCGGCAATCGACTGACAGCAGCCATCGCCGCCCACGATGGCGTCGTGCGCCCAGAGCAGCTCGGGGATGGCGAGCCCGTCCACGAGGATGTAGTCGGGGAGGCTCGGCAGGCGCCGGATGGCGCGCCGCATCGCGAGGATCGTGGCCGCGCGGATGTTGTGGCGGTCGATCTCGCGGACGCTGGCCGCGCCGACGCCGACGGCGAGCGCACGGCGCCGCACGAGGCGGGCGACGCGCTCGCGCGCGAGCGGGGTGAGGACCTTGGAATCGCGCAAGCCGGGGACCGCCCGCGCGCCCGGGGGAAAGACGACGGCCGCGGCCACCACCGGTCCCGCCAGTGGGCCGCGGCCCGCTTCGTCGATGCCGGCGATGAGACGCCGCCCCGCACTCCAGAGCGCCCGTTCGCGCTCGAAGGAGGGGGGGCGGCCGGTCACGCCTGGGGCTGCTCCGCCTCCGCGGGGCCGCCCGCCGCTGCCACCGCGCCCCGCTTCTCGCGGATGCGGGCGGCCTTGCCGGCGAGCTGGCGCAGGAAATAGAGCTTGGCGCGGCGCACGCGGCCTCGCCGCACCAGCTCGATCGACGCGATCGACGGGCTGTGCAGCGGGAAGATGCGCTCGACGCCAACGCCGGCCGAGATCTTCCGGACGGTGAAGCTCTCGTTGATCCCGCCGGAGCGGCGTCCGATACACACGCCCTCGAACGCCTGGTTGCGGGTCTTGTCGCCCTCCTTGACCCGCACCATGACTTTCACCGTATCGCCCGGCTTGAAGTCCGGGACGTCGGAGCGGAGTCCCTCACGCTCGATCGCACGCAGTCGGTCCATTGCCTCAACCTCGTTCGAACCTGGCCCACAGATCGGGCCGTCGTTCCTTCGTCAGCCGTTCGGCCTCCGCGGCGCGCCAGGCGGCGACACGCGCGTGATCCCCGCTCAACAATACCTCGGGCACGGCCCGCCCGCGATAGGTCGCGGGCCGCGTGTAGCTCGGCGGCGACAACAGGCCGTCATAATGCGAATCGGTCGCCGCCGATTCGTGGTCCCCGAGCGCCCCCGGCAGGAGCCGCACCACCGCGTCCACGATGCACAGCGCAGCCGGCTCTCCGCCGGAGAGTACGAAGTCGCCGAGCGACAGCTCCTCCGCGCCGAGCCCGTCGACCACCCGCTGGTCGACGTCCTTGTAGTGGCCGCACAGCAGCGTGAGCTCCGGGGCCACCGAGAACCGCACCGCGTCCGCATGGCCGAACAGCCGGCCCCGCGCCGACGGGAGCACCACCGGCGAGCCGGGCACGGGCGCCAGGGCGTCCAGCGCCTCGAAGAACGGCTCCGGCTTGAGCACCATCCCCGCCCCGCCCCCGTACGGGGTGTCGTCCACCGTGCGGTGACGGTCGTGGGTGTAGTCCCGGAGCTGCACCAGCCGGAACCGCACCAGCGCCTGCTCGGCTGCCCGCCCCAGGATGCTCGCGCCGAACGGCGCCGCGAACCACTCCGGGAACAGAGTGACGACGTTAACCTGGAGCATCCTCGTCCTCAGCCACCGCCACCAGGTGGTCGCGCCAGCCGTCGACCGCCGACCGCGACGTGACGCCCTGGAAGGCGAGCAACCACTCGCGATGGTAGCCCCGGCGCCGCGTGAGGATCAGGGGACCGGCGACGACGCGCCGGTCGGCGTCGAGCACGTACACCTGCGCCCGGGCCGCGAAGACGGCTCCCGGATTCTCGACCAGGGGGAACACCGCCACCTCCCCCTGCTGTCCGTGCGGCTTGCGCAGCCGCGCGACTACGCGGTACGTGCCGCGAACACGCCGGCCTTCTTGAGCAGCGACCGCACCGTGTCGGTGGGGGTCGCGCCCTTGGCCAGCCACGCGAGTGCCTGGTCCTTGTTCACGTCGATCTTCGCGGGATCGACGCGCGGGTCGTAGTGACCGATCGTCGCGACCGCACGCCCATCGCGCGGCGCCCGCTGGTCCGCCACGACGATGCGGAAGTACGACTGTCCCTTGCGACCCACCCGCCGCAGCCGAATGCGCGTTGCCATCGTGTCTACATCCTCTTCATGAACTTGCGCATCAGGTCGAACTGCTCGAGCAGCCGGTTCACTTCCTGCACCGGACGGCCGGAGCCCTTCGCGATACGCAGCTTGCGCGACCCGTTGAGGATCGCCGGGTTGGCCCGCTCCGCGGGCGTCATCGAGAGCACGATCGCCTCGACGTGCTTGATACGCCGGTCGTCCACCGGCAGCTGCTGCAGTGCCTTCGCCCCCACCCCCGGCAGGAGCCCGAGCACCTGCTTGAGCGGCCCCATCGCCTGCATCTGCCGCAGGGCGGTGAGGAAGTCCGCCAGGTCCATCCCCTTCTTCGAGCGGACCTTCTTCTCCAGTCGTTCCGCGGTGGCGCAATCGACGACGCTCTGCGCCCGCTCGACCAGCCCCGCCACGTCGCCCTGGCCGAGGATCCGGCCGGCGATGCGCACGGGGTCGAACGGCTCGAGCGCGTCCGTGCGCTCGCCCGTGCCCGCGTACATGATGGGCACGCCCGTCACCCCGTGGATCGACAGCGCGGCGCCGCCGCGCGCGTCGCCGTCGAGCTTGGTGAGGATCACCCCCGTCAGCCCGACCGCCTCGTGGAAGCCGCGCGCGATCCGCACGGCGTCCTGGCCCGTCATCCCGTCCGCCACGAGCAGGGTCTCGCGCGGGACCACCGCCGCCTTCAGGGCCCGCAACTCGTCCATCAGCGCGTCGTCCACCTGCAGCCGACCGGCGGTGTCGACGATGACCGTCCTACAGCGGGCGCGCTCCGCTTCCTGGATCGCGGCGCGGACGAGCGCCACGACATCGCGGCTCCCGGCTCCCGGCTCCCGGCGAGCGCCAGCGAGTCCTTCAGGGCTCCCGAACAGCGGAACGCCGATCTGAGACGCGAGCTGCTCCAGCTGCTCCCGCGCAGCGGGCCGATCCACGTCGGCGGCGACGAGCGCCGGCGCCTTCTGCTCGCGCTTGAGCCGGGCCGCGAGCTTCGCGGCGGTCGTCGTCTTGCCCGAGCCCTGCAACCCCACCAGCAGGATCACCGTGGGCCCCACCGGAGCGAACTCGAGCGCGCGGCGCTGGCCGCCGAGCAGCGCGGCGATCTCGTCGTGCACCAGCTTCGCCACCTGCTGGCCGGGACTCACCGACGGCACCGCCAGCGCACCCACCGCGCGCTCGCGCACCCGCTCGACGAAGCCCCGCGTCACCTCGAAGCTGACGTCCGCCTCGAGCAGGTGCCGGCGGATCTCGCGCAGCGCCTCGGTGACGTCGGATTCCCCCAGCACCCCCCGGCCGGTCAGCCGGCGCACCGTCCCGGCGAGCTGCTCGGCGAGGGCCGTAAACATAAGCCACGCAAGTTACTTGGCGAGTTGCCGGAATCCAAGTGGGGTTACTTTACAGGCCTATGGCGCAGCCCCTCTGGGTGGAAGCACTGACCACCATTGGTTTTGGGGCCCTCGCGGGGGGCATCACCAACGCCGTGGCCGTGTGGATGCTGTTCCACCCGTACGAGCGGCGGGGGTGGGGTCCGTTCGCCATCCAGGGCGCGATCCCCAAGAACCGTGCGCGCCTGGCCAGGGCCATCGGCAAGACGGTGGGCCAGCGCCTGCTGAGCCAGGACGACCTGGCGCAGCAGCTCACCTCGCCGGTGCTGCGCGAAGCGTTCGGGCGGGCGCTCGCGACGGTGCTGGACAACGTCTTCAACAGCCCGCGCCGCTCCATCCTCGAGGAGCTGCCGCCGCCGGTGGTGGCCGAGCTCGAGCAGGCGCTCGAGCCCATCGCCGAGCGGCTGGCGGACGGGCTGGCGCGATTCGTGGAGGGACCGGGGTTCGACACGGTCGTGGGCCGGCACCTCGCGCTCGAGGCATGGGTGTCGGAGAGCGTGGGCCGGCCGGAGCTGGAGCAGGCGATCCGCGAGTTCGTGGCGGGGGTGCGCAGCCGGGCGCTGCACGACGAGCGGCCGCTACTCGACCGCCTGCCTTCCGATCTGATCGCCGCCGTGCAGCAGGCGATCGCCGATTACCTGCCGATCGCGGTGGAGCGGCTGGGCGCCGTGCTCGCGGACCCCGTGGCCCGCGAGCGCATCCGCGCCGCCCTGAAACGCGCGCTCGACCACGCGTTGCACCAGATGATGCTGCACGAGCGCGTGATGGCGCGCCTCGTGATCACCGAGCGGCGCATCGATCGCGCCCTCGGCGGACTCGAGGGAGGCGGTCTCACCGAGCTGATCGCGGTGTTCGAGGCGCCCGAATTCCGCGCGCAGGTGGCGCAGGCGGTGAACGATGCCGTGGTCCGGTTCCTCCGCACTCCGCTGGCGCAGCGCCTGTGGGCGCTGGGACCCGACCGGCTGGACGGCGTCGAGCGCGCCGCGGCGGACTTCATCGTCCGCGCCCTGCGCGCTCCCGAGACCCGCGCCTGGGCCGTGGAGCGGGCCCGCCAGGCCATCGCGCTCGGCCGGGAGGCGCTCACCGGGACCCGCGGCCGCGAATGGGTCAAGGAGGCCGCGCACGCCGCCGTGCGCGCCATGCTCGAGCGGCCGCTCGGCCGGCCGGCCGACTACTTCCCGCCCGACGCCGAAGCGCGGCTGCGGCACGCGCTGGCCGAGCCGCTGTGGTCGTGGATGCAGGGCCAGGTGCCGGCGGTCGTCTCCCAGCTCTCGGTCCAGGAAATGGTCGAGCAGAAGGTGCTCGGCCTCCCGATCGAGCGCGTCGAGGAGATCATCAAGGGGGTGACCGAGCGCGAGTTGCAGCTGATCGTGCGGCTGGGGTATGTGCTGGGAGGCCTGGTCGGAGCGGGCGCGTTCGGCGTGCAGCTGCTGATGAGATGATGGCAGCAGGGAGATCGCAGATGGCAGATGGCAGCCTGCCCACTGCCCTCTCCATCTGCGGTCTTCTAGTCGATCCTCACCGTCGGGATCGCGCTCCACCCAGGCCAGTCCGGTGGCGCATCGACCAGCCGCACGACTGACCGGCCGTTGCTGGTGAGCGAATCGATCGTCGTGCGGCGCGAGGCGGGGTCGATGGTCCGCCGGTTGGGCCATACCCGCTCGAGGCTGCGCGCGAACCGGCTGGCGGCCTCGGCGTCGTCCCACACCGAGTACCACACCAGCGCGTCCGCCCCCGGTCCCGCCCGGATCACCTGATAGCGATCGCCGTCCCACCCCGCGGCGAGCGCCGCCGCCCGCAATCCCGACGAATCGGGCAGCAGCTCCTGGAACAGCAGGCGGGTCTCGAACTCGCCGAGCCCGTCCTCGTACCGCACGGTGTCCGGCGCCGAACCCGCGAACCCCACGTCCGCGGGAACGTCGCCCGCGGCATAGCGCTCGGGGTGGAGGATCTGCTCGGTCGACACCGGCATCGCCGCCGCGAACGGCATCGCCCCGGGATGGCTTTGCAGGTACCACCGCACGAAGTCGGCGCCCGCGAGATACGGGAAGATGAGCACCTCCTTGAGCCACAACGGCGCGCCGGCGTACGCCTTCATCTGCGCCTGCTGCTCGTTCAGCACCGAGCGCATTTCCCAGAAGCTGGGCAGGGCCGCGAGGTCCGTCTCGGGCATCATCAGGAGGGTCTGCGCGAGCGTCGCCTGGCCCTCCAGCACGGCGGCGGCCGCGGAACGGCGGTCGTTCTGTCGCCGCTGCCGCACGAGCGAGTCGAGCTCGAGGTACTGATGCTGCAGCGCGTGCACCAGCTCGTGCGCCACGGTGGTGCGGAGGTAGAACGAGTCCACGTCCGCCGCCACGTAGAGCGTGCTCGAGTCCGGGTCGTAATAGCCGGCCACCTGCTCGCCCAGCACCGCCAGCAGCTGGGCCCGGAGATCGAGGTCGTCGGGGAGGAACCCGAAGAGCCGTCCCGCGGACGCGAGGCCGCGTACCTCCTCGGGGGGCAGGTCCTCGTCGATCTTCCGCACGATGTAGTCCAGCACCTGCTCGCGCGAGCGCCGCGCCACGACGGGCGGACGCTTGAACGTGAGGCCGGTGGCGCGCTCGACCGCCGCGGTCCGCTGGCGCACCATCTCGCGGAGCGCGGCATCGCCCTGGACCGCGCGCGCCCGCTCGCCGCACGCCGCCGGCGCGACCAGCAGCGCCAGCAGCGCCGCCGCCGATGCAGCCCGGGGCATGGCCCCGGGGTTTGCGACGCTCAGCCGGTCCATTCGATGCCCTTCCCCGTGGCCGCCGCCACGACCCGCGCCACGTCGCGCCCGCCGACCACGATGCCCTGGGTCTCGAGCTCGACCCGCAGCAGCCGATCGAGCTCGGCGCGGCGGTCTTCCGGCCGCACCGGCTCCGCGGACGACCGGACCGCCGGCTCCGTCGTCACGTCGCCGGTCTCGCCGGCCGGGGCGCCCGCGATGAGCGCCTCGAGCTCCCGCCCCAGGCGCTCGAGCGCCGGGAGGATGTCGAGCCGCTCACCCTCCCCGTCGTCCGCCCGCCCGCCGGCGTGCGCCCGGCGGATCACGGCGTCCACCCGGCGGCGCTCGCGGATGAGCCGCTCGAGCTCCGGGGACACCCGGGCCGTCGCCTGCGCGTGCGCGCACGCCTCGTCCAGCACGTCGATCGCCTTATCGGGCCGCGCGCGCTCGGGCACGAAGCGGTCGGTCAGCACGATCGCCGCGCGCAGCGCGTCGTCGCTCACGGCGACCGCATGATGGCGCTCGAGCCGCGGGCGGCGGGCCACCAGCACTTCCCAGGTCTGCACCTCGTCCAGCTCCGCCACCGTCACGGGCTGGAACCGCCGCTCGAGGGCCGGGTCCCGCCGGATCCAGCGCTCGTACTCCTCGCCCGTCGTGGCGCCGATCACGCGCACGTCGCCCCGCACCAGGGCGGGCTTCAGCATGTTCGCGGCGTCCATCGCCGCGCCCAGCGCCGTCCCCTGTCCAATGAGGTTGTGCAGCTCGTCCACGAAGAGGATCAGGTCGGGGTCGGCCGCCAGCGCGGCCACCAGACGGCGGACCCGCTCCTCGTACTGGCCACGGAACGCGGTGCCGGCGAGCAGGGCCACGTGGTCGAGCTGGAAGATGCGCGCGTCCTTCAGGGCGGGGGGCACGTCGCCGGCGGCGATCCGCTGGGCCAGCCCCTCCACGATGGCGGTCTTGCCGACGCCCGCCCGGCCGACGAGCCCGGGGTTGTTCTTCGACTGACGGAGGAGGATGTCGATGACGCGCGCGACCTCGGCGTCGCGGCAGCGGACCGGCTCGAGATCGCCCCGCCGCGCCAGCGCGGTCAGGTCGACGCCGAGGTCCGCCAGCTCCGCGGTCCCACCGAACAGGCCGTCGAGCGGTTCGTCCACGTCAGAAGCCCCGCAGGAACTCCGAGTACCACGTCACGATGGCGTCGCCCGCGACGAACGCCGCGGCCGCCCCCAATGCCAGGAATACCCCGAAGGGGACGAGTCGCTTCTTCCGGAGGGTCAGCGGCACGAAGATCAGCGTCCCGAGCAGGGCGCCGAGGAACACGGTCAGCAGCACCCCCTGCCATCCCACGAAGGCGCCGACCATCGCCATCATCTTGATGTCGCCGCCGCCCATCGCCTCCTCCTTGAACACCCATTCGCCGATCACCGCGATCGCGTAGAGCAGGACGAACCCGGCCGCGGCGCCGAGCAGCGCCTGAACCAGCGCGGGCCCACCGCCGCCGAGGGCGAAGGCCAGGCCGAGCACGAGACCGCCCCAGGTGAACTCGTCCGGGATGAGCATGTGACGCGCGTCGGTGACCGTGATGCCAACCAGGATGGTGCCGAAGACCGCGCCCGCAAGGGCGTGCAGGGTGGGTCCCCACGCGAGCGCGGCACCGGTCCACAACATGCCGACCAGCAGCTCGATCAGCGGGTACTGGACGGAGATCGGGGCGCGGCAGTGGCGGCAGCGCCCCCGCAGCAGCAGCCACGACACCACCGGGATGTTGTCGCGCCAGGCGATCCGCGCGCGGCAGTGCGGGCACGACGACGGCGGGCGCAGGAGCGAGCCGTCGTGCGGCAGCCGCACGATGCAGACATTGAGGAAGCTCCCGAACGCCAACCCGACCAGCAGCGCACCCCCGACGACCAGGGGGTCAACGCCCACGCTGCACCTCGTACAGGAGGATGCCCGCCGCCACGGCCACGTTGAGCGATTCGGCGCCCTGCGCCAGGGGGATGGCCACTCGCTGGGCGGACACGGCGTTCAACTGCGGACGGATCCCGGCGCCTTCGTTCCCCACGATCACCGCGATCGGCCCCTTGCCCTTGTGCTTCGCCAGCGCCTGGTGCAGCGCCACGCCGTCCGCAGCCGCCGCCCACAAGGTGACGTCGCGCGCCCGGGCCCACGTGATGAACGCCGCGTCCTCCAGTGTGACGAACGGATGGCGGAAGGTCGCGCCCATCGCGGCCCGGAGCGCCTTGGGGCTGAGGACGTCCGCGGTGCCGCGGAGTACCACCGTGCCGACGGCACCGAGCGCGTGCGCGGTGCGCAGCAGGGTCCCGACGTTGCCCGGGTCCTGCACCCCGTCCACCACGAGCAGCACGCCCGCGGGAGACAGCGGGATCTCGTCCACCTTCCAGCGCCGGGGCTCCACGACGGCGATGATCCCCTGCGGGGCCTCGGTGTCCGCGAGGGCGGCGATGGTCTTCTCCGCCACCTCCTCCACGGGACAGGCGTGGCGCTCGAGCTCGGCGACCAGCTCCCGGCCCCGGGCGGTCCGCTCGAACGCGCTGGAGATGATGGCCCCCTTGATCGGGAGCTTGGCGGCGAGCACTTCCTCCACCAGCCGGACGCCCTCGACGAGGGCGAGTCCGCGGCGGCCCCGGGCCTTGCGCCGTTGAAGATCCCGGACGGTTGATTGCAGATTGCTGGCTATGCGAGTCCTCCGGTCACGGCGGCGCAGCGCCGCCAGCATAAAGTTCGCCCCGCGGGCGCCCTTCGCCAAGTGAAGACCGCGCTGACGGTCGCGGGCTCGGATTCGGGCGGTGGCGCCGGCGTCCAGGCCGACCTCAAGACCTTCCACCAGTTCGGGGTGTTCGGCACGACCGTGATCACCGCGGTGACCGCCCAGAACACGGTCGGGGTCCGCGCGTGGACCGCCCTGCCGGCCACCCTGGTCCGACAGCAGCTCGACGCGGTGGCGGACGACCTCCCGCCACAGGCCCTGAAGTCGGGCATGATCGGCTCGGCGGAACTCGTCCTGGCGGTGGCCGAAGGGATCGCGGCCCGGCGGCTGCCGAACTACGTGCTGGACCCCGTGATGGTCGCAAGCTCGGGCGATCGCCTGCTCGATCGCGACGCCGAGCGGCTGGTCGGGGAGCGTCTGGTGCCACTGGCCGACCTGGTGACCCCCAACCTGGACGAAGCCCGCATCCTGACGGGGGAGGAGGTCGCGACCCCGGACCAGATGGAGCGGGCGGGCCGGCTCCTGCTCGCCCGCGGCGCCCGCGCGACCCTGGTCAAGGGCGGCCATCTGTCGGGCCCCGAGGTCGTTGACGTCCTTGTCACCGCCCATGGCGTGCGCCGCTTCACTCAGGCCCGGCTCGCCGTCACCTCGACCCACGGCACGGGGTGTACCCTTTCGGCCGCGGTGACCGCGGGGCTGGCCCTCGGCCGTCCGCTGGAGCAGGCGGTCGCGGACGCGCTCGACTTCGTGCATCGCGCCATCGCCGCGGCGCCCGGCCTCGGCGCGGGCCACGGGCCGCTCAATCACTTCGTCCCTGCGCCGCCACGGCCGCCCACGGACGGGATGTGAGATGGACCTCTTGCGCCTCAGCTATACATCACTATACATTATGCGTACATCGCTCAAGAGGCACCGATGTCCCGCATGGTACGGAAGCAGCTGTACCTCCGCAAAGACCAGGACCGGCAACTGAAGCGTGTGGCCGAGCGTCTGGGTCTGGCGGAGGCGGAGTACGTGCGGATGGCACTGGATCGCGCGCTGGCGGAGCCCGCCGAGCCTGTGGCCGCGCCGCGCGATCCCACCGCGTGGGAGGAGATCCTGGCCTTTCTGAGGGCCCGGCACGCGAAGGGGCCACTTCCCGGAACGCGGGACTGGAAGCGGGAGGACATCTACGACCGGCCCTACCCCGGTCGGTACGCGCGCTGATCGATGGCGGCCCGGTTGCTGCTGGACACCAACGTGCTGGTGTACGCCTACGACCGCCGTGACGCGTTCAAGCGCGATTCCGCGATCGCGCTGCTCCGCGCCCTCGTCCACGTCGGCGAGGTCGCCGTGAGCGCTCAGGTGCTTGGCGAGTTCTTCTGGACGATTTCGCGCAACATCCCCGACCCGCTGACGGCGGCTGCGGCCGGGGACGAAGTCCGGCGTCACGCCCGCACGTGGCAGGTCGTGGACCTGTCGCGCGACACGGTGGAGCACGCCGTACGGGGGGCGGCGCAGCACCAGCTTCCCTACTGGGACGCCCTGATCTGGGCGGCGGCCAAGCTGGCCGCCATCCCGGTCGTCCTGTCCGAGGACTTCCAGGACGGGAGGGAGATCGAGGGAGTGACCTTCCAGAACCCGTTCCCGCCCCCACCCGCCGGGTCCGCGTAGCGCGCCTCTTCCGTTTTCCCCCCGCGACATTCTATTCCCCGGATGGACCTGCTCGTCATCCGTCACGCCGACGCGGGTGATGCCGCCGACTTCGCGAAGACCGGTCGGCCGGACGACGAGCGCCCGCTGTCGGAGGAGGGGCGCCGCAAGATGCGACAGATCGCCCGCGGCCTGCGCGAGATCGTGCCGGAGATCGCGGTGCTCGCCGCGAGCCCCCTGGTCCGGGCGCGCGAGACGGCCGACATCGTGGCCGCGGCGTACGACGGGCCGGCGGTCGAGACGGTCCCCGGCCTGCGGCCGGGCGAGCCGCCGGCCGCGCTGGCCCGGTGGCTCGAGCGACGCGGGGGCGAGGGCCTCGCGGCGGTGGTGGGCCACGAGCCGCACCTGAGCACCACCGTCGGCTGGCTCATCACCGGCGCGGCGCGCTCGGTCCTCGATCTCAAGAAGGGCGCGGCCTGCCTGCTCTCGTGTGACACCTCCTGGGGTCCGGGCGAGGCGGTGCTGCGCTGGGCGCTCACCCCCGGCCAGCTGCGCGCCCTGGGTGACTGAGATGCCCCCCGCCCCCCTCCCTCCCGATCTGCTCGACCGGTCCGCCTCCCTCGGCGCTCGCCTCGTGGCGCTCGCCTACCTCGATCAGGCCGCCGATGCGCTGGCCCGGCTCGATCATCCGGAGGACACCGAGGCGCTGCACGATTTCCGCGTGGCCGTGCGCCGCCTGCGCAGCACGCTGCGCGCCCACTGGTCGCTCGTCTCGGAGAGCGTCACCAGGCGTCAGCGCCGCCGGCTGCGCGACCTGGGCGACCGGACGAACGCCGGCCGTGACGCCGAGGTCCAGCTGGCGTGGCTGCGCGAGCAGGAGGGCCGGCTCGCGCCGCGCGAGCGCCACGGATGGCGGTGGCTCGTGGAACGGCTCGAGGCGCGACGGGCGGCGGAGTACGAGGAGACGCTGGGAGAAGTCCGCGCCGATTTCCCCGGCATCGCGCGCCGATTGCGGCGGCGGCTGGAGCAGTACCGCGCCCGGGTGCCGGCGGCGGGAGCGCCCGCGGAGCCGCGCTTCGGGGCGGTGGCCGGCCAGGCGCTCGCGACCGCCGCGGGGGAGTTCGGCGAGCGGCTGGCGGCGGTTCGCGACCCGGGCGACGCCGCCCCGGCGCACGCCGCGCGCATCGCCGCCAAACGGGTGCGCTACATCATCGAGCCCGTCGCCGACCGGGTGCCGGGCGGCCCCTCGCTGGTGCGGCGGCTGAAGTCCTTGCAGGACCTGCTCGGCGAGTTCAACGACTGTCACGTCCTGGAGGCGGAGATCGGTGCCGGCGTGGCCGAGACCGGCGCGGCGCGGGCGCGCCGACTCCTGGAGGTCACGCTGGCGGACGGGCCGGATGCCGCGCGACGGGCGGGCCGGGCCGGGCGCGATCCCCGGCGGGGCCTCCTCGCCGTCGCGCGCCTGGTGCGGGCGCGCCGGCAGGAGCTGTTCGCGCGGCTGGAGGAGGAATGGCTGGCGGACGGGGGCCGGGCGTTCGGCGCGGAGCTCGCCGCGGCCGTGCAGGCGCTCGGTGACGGCCCCGGGCATGGTCCGTGGCGCCCCCGCCGGCGGAGCCGTCGCCCCGCCCCCACGGAGCCCCTCCCCTAGCGGCGGCCGGTCAGGTCCCGGCCGGGGCGGGATCCGCCCCGGGCGGGGGCTGGCTGCGCAGGACCGGGCGCCGGCGTTTCGCTTTCCGCACCGGCTTTGCCGCCGCCCGCTCGCCCGCTCCGTTCCCGTTGCCTTCGAGCGCCTGCGGCGGCACGCTCGACAGCAACCGCCCGGCGTCCGTTTCGCCGGATTCGCGCAATGACCCCCGCGCCAGGTTCTGCAGCACCACCTGCGAGCGAACGGCCGCCTGCCCTTCGGCCGGCTGGACGCGCGCGTAGGTCCCGTCGGCGCCCTGGAGCCGCGCCTTCACGTTGTCGGCGAGGACGGTCGGCAGGATCTCGTCGACGATGCGCGCGCGGAGGCGCGGGTCCTCGATCGGGAACATCACCTCGATGCGGCGGAAGAAATTCCGCGGCATCCAGTCGGCGCTCGCCAGGAACACCTCCGGCGCGCCGCCGTTCTCGAAGTAGAACACGCGGCTGTGCTCGAGGAACTTGTCCACGATGCTGGTGACCCGGATGCGCTCGGAGACGCCGGGGATGCCGCTGCGCAGACAGCAGATGCCCCGGATCACGAGGTCGATCGTGGTACCCGCCTGGGCCGCCCGATACAGCGCGTCGATCACGGACCCTTCGACGAGCGCGTTCATCTTCACGATGATGCGCGCCTTGCGGCCGGCCTCGGCGTTGCGCCGCTCGCGCTCGATCAGCTCGATCACCCGCTCCCGCAGGCCGACCGGCGCGACGATCAGCTTGCGCCACTGCTCGCGCTGCGAGTAGCCGGTGAGGAGATTGAACATCTCGCTCACGTCCTCACCGAAGTCGGGGTTCGCGGTGAAGAGACCGAGGTCGGTGTAGATCCGGGCCGTGGTGGGGTTGTAGTTGCCGGTCGCGAGGTGCACGTAGCGGCGGATCCCGTCCGCCTCGCGCCGTACCACGAGCGCCGCCTTGCAGTGCGTCTTGAGCCCCACGACGCCGTACACCACGTGCACGCCCGCCTGCTCGAGCTCGCGGGCCCACACGATGTTGTTCTCTTCGTCGAACCGCGCCTTGAGCTCCACCAGCGCGGTGACCTGCTTGCCGTTCTGCGCCGCGCGAACCAGCGCCGAGATGATGGGGCTCGCGCCGCTCGTCCGGTAGAGCGTCTGCTTGATCGCGAGCACGTTCGGATCGTCGGCGGCACGGGTGATGAAGTCCACGACGCACCCGAACGATTCGTACGGATGGTGGACCAGGACGTCCTGGCTCCGCAGCAGCTCGAACAGGTCGTCCCGCCCGGCGAAGGCGGGCGGAACCCGGGGGGACAGCGGCTCGTCGCGCAGGGCGCGGAACCCCTCCAGCCGCAGCAGCGCCAGGAACACCGTCTGGTCCACGGGCCCGCGCACCCGATACACGTCCCGCTCCTGAAGATCCAGCGCGTCGCCCAGCAGCTGCACGAACCGGTCGTGCGCGCTCGCGAGGATCTCGAGGCGCACCGCCTCGCCGCGGATCCGCTGGCGCAGCGTCTCTTCGATCGTCTGCAGCAGGTCCTCGGCCTCGTCCTCATTGATCGCCAGGTCGGTGTTCCGCGTCACCCGGAACACCGTGTGGTCCACCACCCGGAAGCCGCCGAACAACTCGCCCAGGTGGGACGCGATCACGTCCTCGAGCAGGACGAAGCGCACCCGGTCGGGCGCCCCCGGCAGCATCACCACCCGGTTGAGCACCGCCGGCACCTGCACGACGGCGAACAGCTGCTGGCTCGTGCGCTCGTTCTCGATCAGCAACGCGACGTTGAGGCTCTTGTTGTGGACGTGCGGGAACGGGTGGCCCGGATCGATCGCCAGCGGCGTGAGCACCGGGTAGACGCTCTCCCGGAACAGCCGGTCGACATAGCCCCGATCGTCCGGCTCCAGCTGGTCGAGCCGGACCCAGGTGATTCCGCCGGCTGCGAGGCCCGACATCACGTCGTCGTGGAGACAGCGCTCCTGCTCGGCCACCAGGTCGTGCACCCGCCGGTCGATCTCGGCGAGCTGCCGCGCGGGGTCGAGCCCGTCGGCGGCGTAGTCCTGCGCGGCGATGCCGGCGTACAGCTGTTGCTGCAGGCCGGCGACGCGGACCTCGAAGAACTCGTCGAGATTGGAGCTGAAGATCGACAGGAACTTGAGCCGCTCGAGCCACGGGTTGGTGGGATCCCGCGCCTCCTCCAGCACACGTCCGTTGAACGCGAGCCACGACAGCTCGCGATTGAGGTAGTGCTCGGGGGGGAAGCCCGGGACGTGGTGCGCCACGGTCAGGCCACCGCCGGGACGCCGGCGCGGACGAGCTTGAGGGACCGGGCCCGTCGTGCCTTGCGATCCCAGGCGACTGCGACGCGGGCGCCCAGCGCTTTCTCGAGGAGCGGCGCCTTGCGCAGCGCGTCGCCGATCTCGATGCGGGGATCGGACCGTGCCGAGAGCACGAAGCGCAGACGCCCGTCGCGCCACGAGCAGCGCACGTCCGTCACGCGCTGGGTGTGCGTCCGGTCGAGGCTGTCCGCCACCCGGAGGATACCGGCGAGCACGCGCACCAGGCCACGGTCGGCGGCCTCGAGGCGGGCGAAGTTGGGGTGCGACTTCTTCGGGAAGGCGCGCCGGTGATAACGGGCGATATTCGCGATCAGCTCGACCTCGCGGCCCGAGAACCCGCGGATGTCGCCGTGCAGGATCAGGTGGTAGGCGTGCTTGTGATGGCCGGAGTGGCTGATCAGGTACCCGACATCGTGCAGCAGGGCCCCTGCCACGAGCAGGTCCCGCGACTCCGCGGGCAGCCCCAGGCGGGGCTGCAGGCCGTCGAACAGCTTCGTGGCGAGGTCGGCGATGTGCCGGTCGTGGGG
>DASPFU010000014.1:0-9520 GCA_035620935.1 Gemmatimonadales bacterium | reverse complement strand
TGACCGCCACGCTCGTTGTATTCGCGCTGCTGCTGGCCGTGCTGGCCTGGCTGTTCGTGGGCGGTCGATCCCCGGGGCCACGCCCCGGGGTCGACCGCGCCGAACTCGAGGCCGGCATCGACCGAGCCGAGCTCGAGGCGGCGGAGCGGGAGGTGCAGGACGCGGCGAGCGAGGACGAGGTGCGGGACTGGGGACCCGGCGCCGGCAAGCCGCGGCCTCCGGAGCGCCTGTAACTACCGGTCCCTCCTCCCGCGTCCCCGCTCCCCCGTCAGGTCTTCGACCCCGGCCCTGGTGACGCGGTGCGTGACCAGCGGCAGCGGCTTCTCCCGCAGGCGATCCCCGATCGTGATGGCGCGCCCCAGCGCCTCGCAGCCCAGCTGGGCGCCGGCGGCGTCCTTCGCGTAGACGGAGGCGATCGGCTCGCCGGCGACGATCTTGTCGCCCGGCTTCACGGTGATCACGAACCCCACGGCCGGATCGACGGCGTCCTCCACGCGCTGGCGGCCGCCCCCCAGGGCGATCACGGCGCGGCCGATGGGGCGCGGGTCGACGCGGGTCACGACCCCCGTCTCCGGGGCCTCGAAGATCTCGACCGCGGTCGCCTGGGGTAGCCCCCCGGGGTCCTCGACCACCGCCGGATTGCCCCCCTGGGCCTCGATGATCTGCTCGAACTTCTCGGCGGCGAGCCCCGACCCCAGGGCGTTCTCGAGCTTCTTGCGCGCCCGGGCGGAGCTCTTCTCCACGCCGCCGGCCAGCAGCATCTCGACCGCCAGCGCGTAGGTCACTTCCATCAGGTCGGGCGGGCCTTCGCCCCGCAGCGCCATGATGGCCTCCTCGGTCTCGAGGCCGTTGCCGCACGCCCGGCCCAGGGGCCGGTCCATCGCGGTGAGCAGCGCGACGGTCGGGCACCCGCGGTCCTCGCCGAGGGCGATCATCGTCTGCGCCAGCTCGAGGCCCTGCTCCACTCCCGGGAGGAACGCGCCGGAACCGTGCTTCACATCGAGCACGAGCCCGGTGAGCCCTTCGGCGAGCTTCTTCGACATGATGCTGGCGCTGATCAGCGGGATCGCTTCGACGGTGCCGGTGACGTCGCGCAGCGCGTACAGCTTGCGGTCGGCGGGGGCGATCTCGGGCGTCTGGCCGATCATGGCGCAGCCGAGCTTCTGCACTTGTGCCTTCGCTTCCGCGAGGGAGAGGCCCGTGCGGAACCCCGGGATCGCTTCCAGCTTGTCGAGCGTGCCGCCGGTGTGTCCGAGCCCCCGCCCCGACATCATCGGGACGGCGACGCCGCAGGCGGCGACGAGGGGCGCGAGCACGAGCGAGACCTTGTCGCCCACACCGCCGGTCGAGTGCTTGTCGATGCGCGGCACCGCCCACCCGTCGAACGCGAGCCGGGCTCCGGACGCGAGCATCGCGTCGGTGAGCGCCGCGAGCTCCGCACGCTCGAGGCCGCGGAACACCACGGCCATGAGGAGCGCGGAAACCTGGTAGTCCGGCACCTCCCCCGCCGTGTACGCCGCCACCAGGGCGGACCACTCCTCCGGTGTCAGCGCGCCGCCGTCGCGCTTGCGCTCGATCAGGGGGACGACGAACATTCAGCTCCGACCTCCCTCCCGGAGTCCGTGATGCGCCGCCGCGTCGTGCTCCCCGTACTGGCCGCCGGTCTCGCCATCGCTCCCGCCGCGCTCGGCGCCCAGGACGTGGCGGCCCTGCTCGCGGCCGGCGACAGTGCCTACGACGCCTACCGCCCCGTCGACGCCGTGCGCGCCTTCGAAGCGGTGCTGGCGATCGACTCGCTGCGCTACGAGGCCAACTGGAAGGCCGCCCGCTCGATGGTGGACATCGCGAAGCAGATCGCGGGCAAGGCCGACTCGCTCAAACGGCAGCGCGACAGCATCTACACGCTGGCGCGCGGCTATGCGGAGCGCGCCCTGCGGATCGACTCGACCGACGCCGAGGCCCATTTCGCCCGAGCGCTGGTGCTGGGGCAGCAGTCGCGCACCCGTGGGGGGAAAGAGCGCGTCCGGTTCGCCCGCATCATCTTCGACGAGGCCATGCGCGCGGTCGCGCTCGACTCGACCCACGACGGCGCCCATCACGTCCTCGGCGCCTGGCATGCGGAGGTGAAGCGCCTGTTGGGCATCCAGAAGTTCTTCGCCAAGACGCTGTTCGGCGGGGGATTCCTGGACCGCGGCAGCTGGGAGGCGGCGATCGCTCACCTCGAGCGAGCGGTGGCGCTCCGCCCCGACTACGTGTTCCACCGGCTCGAGCTGGCCGAGGTGCTGGTCGACCGCAAGCGGTACACCGAGGCGCGCGATCTGCTGGCGACCATTCCGTCCCTGCCCCAGTCCGACGTGATGGACGCGCAGTACCAGCGCGACGCCGCCGCGCTGGCCGAGCGCATCAAGGACAAACGCGACGGGAGCTAGCGCCCGCCGCGCTGGCGGCGCCCCTCCCGCATCACGCGCTCGATGTCCGCCGTGGTGCGGGGCGCCGCCGCCGACATCCACACCGGCCCCGCCGCCGTGATGAGCACGTCGTCCTCGATGCGCACGCCCAGCGCCTCGGCTGGGAGGTAGATGCCCGGCTCGAGCGTGAAGGTCATCCCCGGCCGGAGCGGCGTCGAGTAATCCCCCACGTCGTGCACGTCCATCCCGATCCAGTGCCCCAGCCCGTGGATGAAGTACGCGTCGCAGGTGCGCTCCCCGCAGAGCGCGCCGGAGTGCGCCCGCATGTACTCGCGCGCCACCCGCCCGAGGTCGCCCATGGTGCTGACGCCCACGACGATCGAGTCGAACGCCGCTCCCTGCGTGGCCAGCACCAGGTCGTAGATCGCCTTCTGGCGCGGCGTGAAGGTACCGCTCACGGGGAAGGTGCGGGTGATGTCGGCGGTGTACTGCCCCCACTCGGCCGCCGCGTCGATCACCACCAGCTCGCCATCCTTCATCTGGCGGCGGTTGACGTCGTAGTGGAGGGTGGTGCCGTTCGGGCCGGACCCGACGATCGACGGATAGCCCATCCGGTCAGCGCCATTGCGGCGGAACCCGGCCTCCAGCGCCGCCTCGAGCTCGTACTCGAACATCCCGGGGCGGACGGCCTGCATCGCCGCGATGTGGCCGGCGACGCTCACGTCGACCGCATGCTGCAGCCGCGCGATCTCCTCGGCGTCCTTGACGAGACGCATCGAATCCACCACCGGCCGCAGGTTGCGCGCGTCGCGCATCTCGAAGACCGCGTCGAGGATCCGGGTCTCGTGCCGCGTGGTCACGTCGAGCGGTACGAACACCGGCCCCGGGCCGGCGAACCGGACGCGCTGCAGGCGCCGCTCGAGCGAATCGGTGGGCAGCACCGTCGCGATCCCCGTCAGCCGGGCGGCCACCGAATCGGGGCCGATCGCGGCGCCGGTCCATCGCTCGCGCGCCGGGTTGCGCGGCGGCAGGAACAGCACGGTCTCGACGGAGTCGGGACCCCGGACGGTCATCACCAGCCAGGCGTCCTTCGCCTCGAGCTGCGTGAGATAGAAGAAGGTGTTGTGCTGGCGGAAGTCGTTGTCCTGGACGTAGTCGAGCTCGAGGTCCCGTTCGTGCGCCGCCGGCACGAGCACCACGCCCCGGCCGATCCGCTGCGCCAGGGCGCGGCGGCGGGCCGCGGTGGCGGCGGTGTCGATGGCGCGGCCCATGCCCGGCAGCTCGGCCACGATGGGCCAGGAGGCGAGCGGGCCGGCGGCGGGGCGCGCCTGGGCGGCGAGCCCGCCCGCGGCGCCGGCGACCAGCAGTATCAGTGTGCGCATGGGCGTCGAAGCTACCGCGCCACGCGGCAGCGGGCAACCGCTTGACGCAGCACAGGTTGGAACCTCATTGTATGCCATGACCATTTCCACCGCCCTCACCCATGCCGAGGGCGAGCGGCTCGCGGCGCGGGTCGCCGAGCTGGAGAAGGAGCGCAAGCACCTCCTCGCCGTGATCGAGATCCTGCGCGAGGTGCAGAGCTCGCTCCACTTCATCGACATCCTGCAGGTCATCGCGCGGAAGCTGGGCGAGGCGTTCGGGCTCGACCGCTGCTCGATCTTCCTCGCCGATCGCGGCGGCGACTCCGTGCGGCTCGTGGCGTCCTACGAGGATCCGACCATCCGCAACTACGTCGTGGACCTCGAGCGGTACCCCGAGCTGAGACGCGCCCTGCAGGGCGGCGAGGTCGTGTTCATCCCCGACGCCGCCAACGACCCGATGCTGAAGCACGTGAAGGGCGAGCTGCAGACGCGGCGCGTGAAGTCGATCACCGTCGTACCGATCACGTGGCGGGGAGTGGCGATCGGGGCGATCTTCCTGCGCGCCTTCCGCGACGGACCGACCTTCTCGGACGAGGACGTGCGGTTCGTCCAGGTGGTGGCCTCGCTCACCGCCCAGGCCCTGCGCAACGCCCACCGCTACGAGCGCCTCGCCCAGCGCCGCCAGGAGACCACCGAGCAGCTGCGCCGGATGGAGCTCGAACGGGTGGCGCTGCTCGGCTTCCTGCGCCGCCTGCTCGACGCCTTCGGGCAGCACGAGGGCGCGTGGGCGGAGGGTCTCCTCCCCAAGGCCGGCGCCGAGGAGCTGGATCGGCTCGTCGGCGTGGCGCTCGCCGTCATCCAGGAAGAAGCCAAGGGCCGGTGAAGGCCGCGGCCGCCCGGGCCGCGGAGCTGCGGCGGATCCTCGAGCGGGCGAACCACGCCTACTACGTGCTCGACCGTCCGGAGATGTCGGACGCCGAGTACGACCGGCTGTTCCGCGAGCTGCAGGCCCTCGAGCAGGCCCACCCCGACCTCCAGACCCCGGACTCGCCCACCCTGCGCGTCGGCGCCCAGCCCGCCGCCGCCTTCCGGAAGCACCGGCACCTCGTCCCGATGCTGTCGCTCGCCAACGCCTTCAGTGAGGAGGAGCTGGCCGAGTGGGAGGCACGGAACGCGAGACTGGTCCCGGAGGTCGCGGGCGCGGGCTACACGCTCGAGGTCAAGATCGACGGCGCGGCGGTGAGCCTGACCTATGCCGCGGGCGTCCTCGAGACCGGTGCCACGCGCGGCAACGGGGTCGAGGGGGAGGACGTCACGGCGAACCTGCGCACCGTGCTCGACATCCCGCTGCGGCTGCGGGGCAAGGGGTGGCCGGAGCGGATGGAGGTCCGGGGCGAGGTCTACCTCTCGAATTCCCAGTTCGAGCGCGTCAACGCGGAGCGCCAGCGGGCCGGGGAGCCGCTCTTCGCCAATCCCCGGAACGCGGCCGCCGGCGCGCTGCGCCAGCTCGACGCGCGGATCACGCGCAAACGGGGCCTGCGGCTGTTCTGCTTCCACGTCGAGACGCCGGGGCGCCGCCCGGTCGCGGCCACCCAGCACGAGCTGCTCGCCACCCTCGAGACGTGGGGGTTCCCGGTCGAGCCCCACCACACTCTGGTCCGCGACCTGACCCACGCGCACCGGGAGATCGCGCGGCTCGAGGGTCTGCTCGAGGACCTCGACTACGGGGCCGACGGCGTGGTCGTCAAGGTCAACCGCATTGCGCTCCACGCGGAGCTGGGCACCGTCGGCGATCGCGAGCCGCGCTGGGCCGTCGCGCGCAAGTTCGCCCCCGAAGTCGCGGTCACGAAGCTCCGGGAGATCCGCATCAACGTGGGTCGCACCGGGGCGCTCAACCCGTACGCCGTCCTCGATCCGGTCGAGATCGGGGGCGTCACCGTGTCGACCGCGACGCTCCACAATGCCGACCTCATCGCCGCGAAGGACATCCGCATCGGGGACTGGGTCGAGGTGACGCGGGCGGGCGAGGTGATCCCCCAGATCCTGGGGCCGGTACGCGAGCGGCGAACGGGCCGGGAGAAGCGCTTCCGGATGCCCACGAAATGCCCCGTGTGCCGGTCCCGGGTCGAGCGCCCGCAGGACGAGGTGGCGCGCTACTGCCCCAACGTGTCGTGCCCGGGCCGGATCTACGAGGGGCTGGTGCACTTCGCGTCCCGGAGCGCGATGGACGTCCGCGGGCTGGGCTACGAGCGGGTGCGGGCCCTGCTCGACGCCGGCCTGATCGAGGACGTCGCCGACCTGTACGACCGCAAGCGGGTGGACCTGCTGCGGCTCCTGTCGCTCGAGGGGTTCGCCGAGAAGTCGGCGCAGCAGCTGCTCGACGCGCTCGACGCCTCGAAGCGCCAGCCGCTCTCGGTGCTGCTGTTCGCCCTGGGCATCCGGCACGTGGGCGCCCAGGTCGCCCGGCTGCTGGCGCGCCACTTCGGCACCATGGACGCCCTCGCCGCCGCCGACCCCGAGCGGATCGGCGCGGTGCCGGGCGTGGGGCCGGTGATCGCCGAGGCGGTGGCCGGGTTCTTCCGGGAGCGGCGCAACCAGGCGTTGCTGAAGCGGCTGAAGGCGCTGGGCCTGACCCTGGCCGAGCCGCGCCAGGCCGCGGCGGGCGGCCCGCTCGCGGGCCAGACCTACGTCGTGACCGGCACCCTGCCCAGCCTCTCGCGCCAGCAGGCCGCCGCCCTGATCACGGCCGCCGGGGGCCACGTGACCGACTCCGTCTCCAAACGCACGACCGCGCTGGTGGTGGGCGCCGACGCGGGATCGAAGCGCGACAAGGCCCGCGCGCTCGGCGTGGAGCTGATCGACGAGGCCGAACTGTTGCGCCGCGCGCACCAAAAGCACTAAGTTGGCCTCCGCATGACCTCCGACCGCGCCGTCACGCCGAGGGTATCATGATCGGTCCCAGCGGGTTGCGTGCCCTGCACGCCAGCCTCGCGAGCCACGCCCCCGAGCAGGCGCTCACCGTCCTCCAGGAGGCCGGGTACGGCGCCGGAGCGGACCTGTACCAGGCGTTCGTCGCCTGGCTGCCGCGGGCCACGGGGTTCGCGAAGCCCGACGAGATCGGCGCGGCGCAGCTCTCCGCCGTGGTGTCCCGGTTCTTCGAGCACGCGGGATGGGGCGACCTGTCGGTCAATTCGATCGGCGGCGGCACCCTGGCGCTCGATTCCGTCGCCTGGGCCGAGGCCGAGGCGGGGACCGCCGAGCAGCCGATGTGCTGCTATTCGGCCGGGATGCTGGCGGACTTCTTCGGGCGCCTGTCGGGCGAGCCCGTCGCGGTGATGGAAGTCGAGTGCCGCAGCAGAAACGACGCCCGGTGCCGGTTCCTCACCGCGGTCCCCGAGCGCCTGCAGCAGGTCTACGAGGGGCTCACGCAAGGCAAGTCGTACGAGGAGGCCCTCCTGGCCACGGAGGGTTGAAGCTCAGCGTCTGGCGACGCTGACGCCGTCCAGCAGCAGCGAGGGCGACCACCGCGAGCCGACCCACCGCCCGTCGTCCCCCCATCCACCGATATTCCCGAGCAGCTCGTAGACGTTCCCCGCCACCGCGGCGTCCTTCACCCGCCCCACGACCTCGCCGGCGCGGACGCGGTACGCCAGCGCGACGGGATGGCTGAACGCCCCGGAGATGACGTTCCCCTGCCCCACGCCGATGAGGTCGTCGACCAGCAGCCCGTCGGGCACGCCCGCGACAAGGCCGCCACCGAGGCTCCCGCTCCCCCGTCCCGCGTCCCGCGTCCCGAAGATGAGGTTCGTGTACCCGATCCCCGGTTTCGTGAACGTCCCCCGCTGGCCGTGGCCCGTGGGGCGCGCGCCGGCGCGGGCGGCCGTCTCGAGATCGTAGACGAACGCGCGGAGCACCCCGTCGGCCACGAGGGGCAGCGGCGCGGACGGCACCCCCTCGTCGTCGAAGGGACGGGAGCCCGGCCGGCGGTCGAGCAGGGGGTCGTCGGTGATCGACACGCGGGGGTCGGCGATGCGCTCGCCGATCCGGCCGGCCAGGGGCGAGACGCCTTGCAGCACGGACTTGCCCGAGAGCGCCTGCTCGAGCGGCGTCACGACGACGGACAGGCCCTCCGGGGTGAACACCACCGGGAGCGTCCCCTCCGGGGGGTCCACGACGGTGAGGGCGAGGTCGAGCCGCGTCGTGATGCCGCGCACCAGCCGATCGAGCTCGGCGTCCGAGGGGAGATCGACGCCGGTGCGGTAGTCGTAGACGAACAGGACGTCGTTCCCCGCGACTCGGCGGACCTCGCCCGCGACGCTGACGACGCTCGACTCGTAGCGGCCGAAGGCGCCGGCGGTGTTCGCGAAGACGGTCTCCGCCACCGCCCGCTCCACCGACACGTTGACCTGGCAGCCGTCACGCGACAGCCGGTCCGCCAGTCCGCGGCCGATGCCGATCAGGGTGTCGAGCGACGCCTCGGCCGCGGCCCGGTCGTGGGTGATGACGGAGCGACTCGGCGCGGGACCGGGCAGCGCCAGTGGTAGGGCCTCGCCCAGCTCGGCGGAGGCGAGGGCCCGCGTCACGAGGCTCCCCACGTCGTCGGCGGTGGTGCCGGCGACGCCGACCCGGCCCCCGCGCACCACGCGGAGGTTGACCCCGGTGCCCTCGCTCCCGCCGGCGGCCTTCAGCCGGCCGCTCTCGATGCCGACCTCGGTGCGCTCCACGCGCTGCCACAGCGCGTCCGCCGCCTCGGCGCGGCCGCGCGCCGCGTCGAGGACGCGTTCGATCACGCGCCCGCCCCGACGTCGCCGCCGATGAGGGCCTCCTCGATGCGGACGTGCGGCGCGCCTTCGGTCACCGGCAGGGGGAACTGTCCGCCCTTGCCACACCCGCCCCCCATCTGATTCCAGCGGAAGTCCGCGGCGATGTGGTCGATGCGGTCGAGCGTCTGGAACAGGTTGCCCGCCAGCACGACGTCCTTGACCAGCTCGGCCACGCGGCCGTCGCGGATCATGTGGCCGTACGCGGCGGTGAACGAGAAATTCTCGAGCAGGGTCTGCCCGCCGAACGCGCCGCAGGCGTACACGCCGAGCCGGATGTCCCGGATCAGGTCCTCGAACGTGCCCTGGCCCGGCGCGATGTAGGTGTTGGTCATCCGCACGATCGGCGGGTGGCGGAAGGAGATGGCCCGCGCGTTGCCCGTGGGTCGCTCGCCCATCTGCGCCGCCGTTTCGCGCGAGTGGAGCCGGCCCACGAGCTCGCCGGCCCGGATCAGGGGGGTGTCCTGCGTGGGGGGGCCCTCGTCGTCGAACGGCAGGGTGCCGCGCAGGCCGGGCGCCGCTCCGTTGTCCCCGACGTGGAGCACCGGCTTCCCGAAACGGCGACCGAGCGTCATCATCTCGCGCGCCTGCGGGCTCTCGTAGACGAAGTCGGCCTCGGAGAGGTGGCCGAAGGCCTCGTGGATGAACACCCCGGCGAGCTCGGGGTCGAGGATCACCGGGTAGGTGCCCCCCCGCACGCGGGGCGCGTCGACCAGCGCCACCGCCCGCTCCGCCACCGTGCGGAACCCCGCCTCGTGGCCCTGCGCACTCTGCCACCCGCCCCGCCGGCCGATGGACTCGAGGCCCTTCTCGATCGCGCCGTCGCGCCGGGCGATGGCCACGCCGGAGAGCACCACCTCCGGTCGCAGCTCGTAGAGCAGCGTGCCCTCGCTGTTCCCGTACCAGTACTCGGTGACCTCGTCGCGGTAGG
>DASPFU010000013.1:0-2944 GCA_035620935.1 Gemmatimonadales bacterium | reverse complement strand
GAAATCCGCAATCCGCAATTGCTCATGCTCCCACTCAGCCTTCAAATACTCGAACATCCCCTCCCGGCCGCCTTCCCGCCCGAACCCGGACTCGCGGTACCCGCCGAAACCGGCCGCCGCGTCGAACAGGTTGGTCGAGTTGACCCAGACGACCCCCGCCTTGAGCTTCGGCGCCACGTCGAGGGCGAGGTTGATGTTCTCGGTCCATACGCTGGCGGCGAGGCCGTACGGCGTGTTGTTCGCGAGCTGGACCGCCTCGGCCGGCGTGCGGAACGTCATCGTCACGAGCACCGGGCCGAAGATCTCGACCTGCGCGATGGTGGACGCCGGCGCGACCTCGGTGAACAGCGTCGGCGGATAGAAGTAGCCCTCGGTCGGGCACGCCCACGACGGCTGCCACAGCGTGGCGCCCTCCGCGCGGCCCTGCTCCACCAGCCCGCGGATCCGCTCGAGCTGGACGGGGGCCACGATGGCGCCCATGTCGACCGCCTTGTCGAGCGGCGAGCCGACCCGGAGCTTCTCCATCCGGGCCTTGAGCTTCTCCACGAGGCGCGTCGCCGTGCCTTCGTGCACGAGCAGGCGCGAGCCCGCGCAGCAGACCTGCCCCTGGTTGAACCAGATCGCGTCGACCACGCCCTCGACCACGCTGTCGAGGTCGGCGTCATCGAACACGAGGAACGGGCTCTTCCCGCCCAGCTCGAGCGTGAGCTTCTTGCCGGTGCCGGCCGTGGCGCGGCGGATCTGTCGGCCGACTTCGGTCGAGCCGGTGAACGCGATCTTGTCGACGTCCGGATGCTCGACCAGCAGCTTGCCGGTCCGCCCGTCACCGGTCACCACGTTGAGCACGCCCGGGGGCAACCCGGCCTCAAGGGCCAGCTCGGCGAAGCACAGGGCCGTGAGCGGAGTGAACTCGGCGGGCTTGAGGACCACCGTGCAGCCCGCCGCGAGCGCGGGCGCCACTTTCCACGCGACCATCAGGAGCGGGAAGTTCCACGGCACGATCTGCCCGACCACCCCCGCCGGCACGTATCCCGGCATCTCACTCGAGCGCAGCTGCGCCCACCCCGCATGGTGATAGAAGTGCCGGGCGACGAGGGGGATGTCGAGGTCCCGCGTCTCGCGGATCGGCTTCCCGTTGTCCAGGCTCTCGAGCACGGCGAGCAGGCGGGCGTGCTTCTGGACCGCGCGCGCCAGCGCATAGAGGTGACGGGCCCGCGCATGGTCGGACAGGCCCGCCCACGCCGGGAACGCGGCGCGCGCCGCCCGCACGGCTGCGTCCACGTCGGCCGCGTCGCCCTGCGCGACGCGCGCGAGCACCGCGGTGGTCGCCGGATTGACCACCTCCAGTGTCTCGCCGCCCGTGCCCGGCGCGGATCGCCCGGCGACGAAATGTCCGAAGGCGCGCGCGTGCGCGTCGAGCCACGCCTGGGCCGGCCCGCTCGACTCCGGGGCGGGCCCCCACTCCAGGGTCTCGAATACGCGCGCGACGGTCGTCGTCATCTCACACCATCGGGTGGCGGTGCGCCGCCGAGTAGCGTCCGGTGACGAAATGCTCGAGCTGGCGCTCGATGTCGGTGAGCAGCGCGCTCGCGCCCAGGCGGAAGCGGTCGGGCCGTGCCCAGCGCTCGCCCAGCTCCTCTTTCATCAGGATGAGCCAGTCGAGGGACGCCTTGGCCGCGCGGATCCCGCCCGCGGGCTTGAACCCGACCGCGTGCCCCGTCGCCTCGTGGTAGTCCCGGATCTGGCGCACCATCGTGAGGCCGACCGGCAGGGTCGCGTTCACCGGCTCCTTGCCGGTCGACGTCTTGATGAAGTCGGCGCCCGCCATCATCGCGACCTGGCTGGCGCGCGCCACGGTGGTGAGGGTGCCCAGCTCGCCCGTGCCGAGGATCACCTTGAGATGCGCCTCGCCGCACGCGCGGCGGAACGCCCGCACCTCGTCATGGAGCGCCTCCCAGTCGCCCTGCAGCGCGTGCCCGCGCGTGATCACGACGTCGATCTCGCGCGCGCCGGCGGCGACCGACGCCTCGATCTCCTCGATCCGCTGCGCCACCGGACTGAGGCCGGCCGGGAACCCGGCCGACACCGCGGCGACCGGGATGCCGGAGCCCGCCAGCGCTTCGACCGCCGTCTCGACCAGCGCGTGGTAGACGCACACCGCGCCGACGCGGATGCCGAGGTGGGCCACCCCCAGCGCCTCGAGCAGGTCCTGCCGCACGGGCTGGCGGGCCTTGGCGCACAGCCGCACCACGTTGCCGGGGGTGTCGTCGCCCTGCAGGGTGGTGAGGTCGATGCAGGTGACGGCGCGGAGCAGCCAGGCCGCCTGCCAGTCCTTCTTCACGGTGCGGCGCGCCGGGATGGTGGCCGCCCGCCGCTCCACCGCGCTGCGGTTCACGCGGATGGCGCGCACCCGGTCGAGATCGAGCGGCGTGCCCGGATTGCGGTCGGGGTGGGCGGGGGCCGCGGGCTCGCGGCCCGCCACGACGGGCGGGCGCGGCCGCTCGAACCGGGTGGGATCGCGCGTGGCGGTCACGGCCGGAGAATGCGACGCCGAAAGCGAAAAGTCAAACGGGACAGCGGGTTGCAGGCCTCCCCGCCCCCGTCCTGCGAGCCGGCCCGAGTTGCCGTAAGGCCTCGCGCCAGCGGGCGGCCGGCGGCGTGGCACACGGCGAGCACGAGACGGGTCATGGCGGTCTGTCCTCGGTTGACGGGGGCCCCGGGCATCTCCAAGATGCGGACGTCGCGTCCCCCGCGATGGCGCGGCGGAGGCCTCACGAAGGGAGCCCGACGATGGCACACGAGACGGCGGTCGAGAGCACGGCGGCGGCGACCCGAGCGGCACACCGCCGGTACCTGTTCCCCTGCGCCCCGCCGATGTACGACGAGCCGCTCGTCCTGGCGCGCGGCAGCGGCGTGTGGGTCGAGGATGCGGACGGACGCGCCT
>DASPFU010000012.1:0-7308 GCA_035620935.1 Gemmatimonadales bacterium | reverse complement strand
CACCCCGGCCACCATCACCCAGACGAAGCTCATCCGTCCCTGGGCCACGAGATACCCGGCGGGCGGCATCACCACCTCGCTCGGGAACGGGATCGCCGACGACTCGATGGTCATCAGGATCGCGATCCCGGGATACCCCATCGCGAAGACGGTGTCGGTGACCCACGTGATGATCCGTTCAAGCATCGAAGCCGTGCTCCCCCACGAGCGGCACGAACCGCGCGTCGCCCAGGGGGCGCCGCCGGACGCCGTCCGCCGTGCGTTCGATCAGGGTGAGGACCTGGCTGCCGGCATCGGCGCCCAGGGGGATCAGCAGCCGCCCGCCCGGCGCCAGCTGCTCGACGAGCGGCGGCGGCACGTCGGGACCGCCCGCCGCAACGAGAATCGCGTCATAGGGGGCGTAGGTGCTCCAGCCCAGCGTGCCGTCGCCCACGAGCAGCGACACGTTGGCGAGCCCCAGCTCGCGCAGCGTCCGTTGCGCCCCTTCCGCGAGGGCGCGCACCCGCTCGACGCTGAAGACCTGGGTGGCGACGGCCGCCAGCAGCGCCGTCTGGTAGCCGGACCCCGTCCCAACCTCGAGCACCCGCTCGTGACCGGTGAGGCGCAGCGCCTCCAGATAGCGGGCCTGGGTGAGCGGCCGGGAGATCGTCTGCCCGCCGCCAATGGGCAGGGCCACGTCTTCGTAGGCGCGGTGGTGCTGGGCCGGCGGCACGAACCGGTGCCGCGGCGTATCCGCGAAGGCGCGCAGCACCGCCAGGTCCTGGATCCCCTGGGCGCGCAGCGCGTCGACGAGCCGCGCACGATAGCCGCCGTAGCTGTCGCCCGCGCCCGTCACGCCGTGAGCGACCAGGAGCGCACCCGGTCGAGCAGCTGGTAGTTGGTGAGGTCCACGTGCAGCGGCGTCACCGAGACGTAGCCCTCGCGCACGGCCTGGAAGTCCGAGTCCGCGCTGCCCGACCACACCGCCCGCCCGCCGCCGATCCAGTAGATCTCGCGGCCCCACGGGTCCTTCATCCGGGCGATCTCGCCCTCGAACACCCGGGTGCCGAGGTGGGTGACCTTCACGCCCTTGACCTCCTCGGCCGGGACGGCGGGCAGGTTGATGTTGAGCAGCGTTTCGGGTGGGTAGTCCTCGACCCTGACGATGCGTTCGATCAGGCGGAGCAGACTCTGCCGGTGGCTCGGCAGGTGCTCGATGTCGAAGCTGGCGTAGGAGATGGCGACGCTGCGGATGCCGGCGGCGAGGCCCTCCATCGCGGCGGCGACGGTGCCCGAGTAGAGCACGTCCTCGCCCATGTTGGGCCCGTGGTTCACGCCCGAGAACACCCAGTCGGGCGCGGTCGGCAGCAGCGCCCCGATGCCGAGCAACACGCAGTCGGTGGGCGTCCCGTCCACCTGGAAGGCGCCGTCGGGACGCCGGGTGGCGCGCAGCGGCCGGTGCAGCGTGAGCGAGTGCGACGTGGCGCTCTGCTCGCGATCGGGCGCCACCACCGTCACCGAGCCCACGGCGGCGCACGCCTCGGCGAGCACCTCGAGTCCCTTGGCGAGGATGCCGTCGTCGTTCGACACCAGGATGTTCATCACGCTCCCCGTAGGATGCGGCCACCGTACCGGCCGAAGACGCGCGCCATCCGCCAGGTGTCGGCCAGCGCGCGGAAATGGCTGGGACGCCCCTCGTAGATCGTCGGGACCGCTACCGCGGCGGCGCGGAAGCCCGCCGCGAGCGCGCCGAGCAGGAAGGCCAGCTCGTAGTCATAGCGCGTCTCGGCGGGCCGCACCCGTTCCGCCACGCCGCGGTGGAACGCCCGAAAGCCGGTCTGCGCGTCCGGCACCGGGGCGCCCGCGACGCGGGACGCGAGCAGGGATGATAGCCAGTTGGTGGCGCGCCGGGACAGGGGCATCGCGCCGCCGCGCCGCCGCGCCCCGAGCACCAGGTCTGCGGCCCCGGCCGCGAGCGGGCCGAGCAGGCGCGGGATCTCGCCCGCGGGATGCTGGCCGTCGGCGTCGAGCGTGACGATCCAGCCCGCTCCGGCGCCGAGCGCGTCGGCGACCCCGGCGGCCAGCGCGGCCCCCTTGCCCCGGTTCCGCGGGAACCGCAGCAGGGCGATCCCCTCCCCCGCCGCCCGGGTGCCGTCGGTCGAGCCGTCGTCCACCACGACGATGCGCGCCCGTGGGGCCGCCCGCCGCGCGTCCGCGATCACCGTGCCGAGGGTGGCGGCGGCCTGGTACGCCGGGATGACGACGGCGAGCGGCTGGTCAGCCGGCGCCGCCATGCGGCGGCCCCGAGCCTTCGAGGATGTCCAGCACCTTGCCGAGGTCGGCACGCAGCGCGCGCACCGTTTCGCCCGCGAGGGCCTTGCGCGCCTCGGGCTTCAGCTCGCCCGAGCGCCGGTACTGCTCGATCTTCTGCCGCGCGCCCTCGATGGTGTATTTCTCGGTGTACAACAGGTGCTTCACCAGCATGATCAGCTCGATCTCGCGACGCTGGTACACGCGGTTCCCCGAGCGGTTCTTGGCCGGGTTGAGAAAGCGGAACTGGCTCTCCCAGTAGCGCAGCACGTGCGGCTTGAGATCGGTGAGCTGGCACACCTCGCCGATCGAGAAGAATTCCTGCACCGGGTGGGGCGCGCTCACCGCCACACCTCCGCCTTGAGCGCCCGGTCCATCAGGTCGGTGACGGCCTGCGTGGGGGCCTTGCCCTCGAACAGGATCGCCGCCACCTCGCGGGCGATCGGCAGCTCCACACCGTGGCGCTCGGCCAGTGCCACGGCGGACCGCGCCGTGTTCACGCCCTCGGCGACGCTGCGCTTCCCCTGCCGGGCCTCCGCGAACGACTTGCCCCGCCCCAGCTCGAGACCGAGCGTGCGGTTGCGCGACAACGCGCCGGTCGCCGTCAGGATCAGGTCCCCCATCCCGGTCAGGCCGGCGAAGGTCTGCGGGTCGGCCCCCATCGCGACGCCGAGCCGCGTGATCTCCGCCAGCCCGCGCGTGATCAGCGCCGCACGGGTGTTGTGCCCCAGACCCAGGCCCTCGAGCATCCCTGCCGCCAGCGCGATCACGTTCTTGAGCGCGCCTCCCAGCTCGGCGCCGATCACGTCCGACTGCGAGTACACGCGGAAGTACCCCGTCGCGAACACCCGCTGCACCGCCTCCGCCACCGCCGGCGCCGCGCTGGCGGCGACCACGAGCGTCGGCTGCCGGGCGTACACTTCCTGCGCGAACGACGGGCCCGACAGCACCGCGACCCGGACCAGCGGCCCGAGGGTCTCGGAGAGGACGGTCGACATCGTCACCAGCCGCTCGGGTTCCAGACCCTTCGAGACGCTCACCACCAGGGCGTCCGGCCGCACCGCCGCGGCGGCCTGGCGCGCCACTGCGCCCACCGCGTGGGACGGCGCGGCCGACACGATCACCTCGGCGTCGCGCACCGCCTCGCGCACGTCCCCGGTCGCGACGAGGTCCGGAGTGAGGGGCGAATCGGGCAGGAACGGGGCGTTGACGTGCTCCCGATTGATGCCGTCCACCACCTCGGCCTCGAACGCCCAGAGACGGACGTCCTCGCCCTTGCGGGCCAGCAGGTCCGCAAGGGTGGTGCCCCAGGCGCCGGCGCCCAGCACCGCGACCCGCATCAGGCGCTCCCCGCCCCGGCCCGGCGGCCGAACCGGTTCTCGGTCCCCGCCACGAGCCGGCGCAGGTTGGCCCGGTGCGAGACGAGGATCAGCGCCGCGAGCGCCACCGCGGCGTAGAACGCATACGGCGCGTCAGGCCGGGTGAGGCGCACCCACACCGGGAACAGCGCGGCCGTCACCACCGAGCCGAGGGACACATACCCCGAGAGCCACACCACCAGGGCCCACACGGGGAACGCGCACAGCACGGCCAGCGGGGCGAGGGCCAGGAACATCCCTGCCGCCGTCGCGACGCCCTTCCCGCCCTTGAATCGGACGTAGGGCGAGAACACGTGGCCCAGCACCGCGGCGATGCCGCAGGCGACCGGGACCCACGCGCGCCCGTCCACCCGCGGGGCGATCAGGGCGACCGGCACGGCGCCCTTGAGCACGTCGATCAGCGCGACGGGGATGGCCCAACCCCAGCCGAGCAGGCGGTACACGTTGGTCGCGCCCAGGTTCTTGCTGCCGTGCTCGCGGAGGTCGATTCCCTTCGCGAGGCGGCCGGCGAGGTAGCTCGTCGGGACGGCGCCGATCAGGTAGCTGGCGGCGACGGCGAGCGGCCACGACATCAGCGGCGCTCCTGGCGCTTGCGCCGGAACTTGATGTTGAGCGGTGCGCCGGTGAACGCCCACGCCTCGCGGAACCCGCGCGTCAGGTAGCGGGCGTAGGACGCGGGGATCGCATCGGGCCGGTTCGACACGACGGCGAAGCGCGGCGGCGCCGTGCCGATCTGCGTGGCGAAGAACAGCCGCACCGACTCCCCCACGGGCTGGGGCGGCTGCTGCCTCTCGACGAGGCGCTCGAGCACCCGGTTCACCTCCGCCGTGGGAACGCGCTTGGTGCGCTCATCCGCCACGAGCAGGATCAGGTCGAGCAGGCGGTGCGCCCGCTGGCCGGTCACGGCCGACACGTAGACGAAGGGAATGAACTCGAGGAAGGGGGCTCCTTCCTTGAGCGCCCGCTCGCCGCGCACCGCGGTGTTGGTGTCCTTCTCTTCGACCAGGTCCCACTTGTTGACGGCGATGATCAGGCCGGCGCCCCGCTCCCAGGCGTCGGTCGCGATGCGCAGGTCCTGGACGTGCATGCCCTCGGTCGCGTCCACCACCAGGATGCAGACGTCGGCGCGATCGATCGCCCGCGCGGTGCGCAACGTGGAGTAGAACTCGACGTCGTCCTCCACGCGGGAGCGTTTGCGGAGGCCGGCGGTGTCGATGAACACGAGTGGCCGCCCGGCGTGGGCGAAGGGCGTGTCCACGGCGTCGCGCGTCGTCCCCGGCTCGTCCGCCACCACCATCCGCTGGCGCCCGAGCAGGCGGTTCAGCAGGCTCGATTTCCCCACGTTGGGTCGGCCCACGATGGCGACGTGGATCGCGTTCTCGTCGGCCTCGGCCTCCCCCGCGGGCAGCATCTCCACAATGCGATCGAGCAGGTCGCCGCTGCTCTTGCCGATGGCGGCCGACACCGGGAAGGGGTCGCCCAGACCCAGCTCGTAGAACGCGAGATGCCGCGTGTCGTCCGGCAGGCGATCGGCCTTGTTGGCGACCAGCAGGACCGGCCGCCCGGCGCGCCGCAGCTCCTGCGCGATCTCCAGGTCCGCCGGGTTGACGCCTTCCTCCACGTCCACCACGAACAGCAGCACGTCGCCGTCGGCCACCGCCTGGTCCACCTGGTCCTTCACCGCCCGGTTCAGCGGATCGGTCGACCGGGGGACCAGCCCGCCCGTGTCCACCAGCCAGAACCGGCGACCGTTCCAGTCGGCCGTCGCGAAATGGCGGTCGCGCGTCACCCCGGGCCGGTCGTCCACGATGGCCTGCCGCCGTCCGATGAGCCGGTTGAACAGCGTGGACTTGCCCACGTTGGGGCGGCCGATGATGGCGACGGTGGGGGCACCCGTCATCCGCCTCCCTCCCGCTGCCCCAATGCGGAATCGGCGGTGCGCATTCCGCGTTCCCCATTCCGCATTCCGCGTTCGACGAGCGCGTCCGCGCAATCGTGGGACAGCATCACCGCCATCGGCACCGCCGCCGCGAGGTCGTGGGCGTCGAGATCGTCGATGAACCGCCCGTCGTCGTTCACCGCCTCCGCGGGCAGCAGCGCCAGGTCGAGGTCGGCCCGTCCGCGCAGCGCGGCGACGATCGCCGCCCCCGGCAAAAGCCCCGCCGTGGTGACGGACTCGCCGAACAGGGTGTTCGCCACCTCGATCACCTCGAAGCGGCCGCCCGTGGCCGCCGACAGCCCGTCGAGCACCGCCGGGAAGAGCGGCGCCATCGCGGCACCGGTCACGACGCCGATGCGCCGCTCGCGCAGGTCGGGCAGCCGGGGCCGCGCGTCGGCGATCCGCGTCTCGAGCCAGCGCACTGCGCCCACGCCGTTCTCCCGCTGGTCGAAGTCCCCGTACCACTCGGCCGGCGGCAGCGCGCGCTCCGCCCGCAGGTACAGCTCGTCCGAGCCCCAGCACCAGGGACTCCCCCGCTCCGCCATCGCCCGGCCCGCGAACCGATCCGCCAGGTCCAGCGCCGCTCGGCATTCGTCACGGGTGAGCGCGCGAACCAGGTGGTGCTTCGAGAACTCCGTCAGCGCCACCGGCACGACCGAGACCGACAGCGCGGCCTCCCCCAGCCCGTAGAGGTCGCCCAGGGTGCGCTCGAGCACCGCGCCGTCATTCACCCCCGGGACCAGCACGACCTGCGTGTGGAAAGCGATCCCGCCGGCGGCGAACTCGCGCAGCTGCGGGACGATCGGCGCGGCCTCCGGGTTGCGCAGCAGCCAGCGGCGCACCGTGGTGTCGGTGGCGTGCACCGACACGTACAGCGGGGTCAGGTGATACTCGATGATCCGCGCGACGTCCTTCGGCTTGAGGTTGGTGAGCGTCGCGAAGTTGCCGTACCGGAAGGAGAGCCGGTAGTCGTCGTCACGGATGTAGAGCGCGGGCCGCAGCCCCTCGGGGTTGCCGTCCACGAAACAGAAGTCACAGTGGTTCGCACAGCGGCGGATCCGGGGCGGCTCGAGGGCCACGCCCAGCGGCAGGCCCTCCGGACGCTCGATGTCGTACTCGACCTCGTCACCCGAGGGAAGGCGGGCGTGCAGCAGGAAGGTGTCGTCGGCGGCGAGGAACTCCCAGTCGAGGAAATCCTCGAGCAGCCGTCCGTTGATGGACAGCAGCTCGGTCCCCGGGACCAGGCCCAACTCGGCGCCGAGACTGTCCGGCGCCACCGTCTGCACGCGAATCACCCGCCACCGCGCTCTTAAAGGAGTTTCTGAGACCGGCGCCGCAACTTCAATGGTGGCCGGAACTTCTGAGCGCAGTAATATGTGCTAGTTGAGCCGATAACGCCAGCCGCGGGCGGCCGTTCCGGCCACGCGGGCCTCGAACTGGTGGGTCCCCTGCGCGAGGATGGCCGGGATCTCGACCGGGACGGTCGCGATAGACGCCCCGCCGGCATCGACGAACTCGAACGTCAGCCGCAGGGCCCGGGAGGCAGTGGCAGAGTAGTTGGCGGCGATCCCGGTGAGCGTGTACCCCCCCTCCCCCGGGACGAAGCTGGACACGGTCACCTCGACCTGCAAGCCGTCGGCCATGGTCTGGTAGTGCCGGGCGGAGTCGGCCTGGCCCGTCAGCTCGAACGCGGTGGCGAGC
>DASPFU010000011.1:0-16743 GCA_035620935.1 Gemmatimonadales bacterium | reverse complement strand
CGACAAGGCGAGCGTGATCGCCGACGCGCTCTCGACGCCGTTCCACGCCGTGCGCAACCGCGCGCGCGTGCGGATCGGTGAGTCGGTGGTGGTGGTCGGGTGCGGCGGCGTCGGCCTCAACGTGGTACAATGCGCGGCAGCGGCGGGCGGCCGGGTGATCGCCCTCGATCTGAACGACGACCGCCTCGACCTCGCCACCCGGCTCGGCGCCTTCGCCACGCTGAATCCCGGCACCGTGGAGCGTCCCGATCGCAAGGTGCGCGAGCTCACCGGTGGCGGCGCGGAGGTCGTGTTCGAGGCGATCGGCAACCCGAAGACGATGGAGCTGGGGTTCTCGCTGCTGCGCAAGGGCGGCCGCATGTGCGTCATCGGGTACTCCCACGAGCCCGTGACCCTCTCCGCGGCGAAGTTGATGTACTTCGAGCTCGAGGTCATGGGCAGCCTCGGCTGCGGCGCGGGCGAATACCGCGACATCCTGGAGCTGGTGGTCGCGGGACGGCTCACCCTCGACCCGATCGTGAGCGGCACGATCCCGCTGGCCGACATCAATGCCGGCTTCGACCGGCTGCGCCGGGGCGAGGGGGTCCGATGGGTGGTGGTCCCGTGACGGGCGATCCGCTGGTCCGCTTCCAGGGCGAGCACCAGGAGGCGCTGGCGGTGCTCAGCCGGCTCGAAGGAGCCGCGCTGGCGCTGCGACGCGGGGGCGACCCCGGACCCTCCCTCGCCGCCACGCTCGAGGCGCACGCGTTCCTCTCGACCGCCGTACGGGCCCACAACGACAACGAGGAACGCGCCCTGTTTCCGCTGCTCGGCGACGACGCCCCGACGGCGGTGTTCGTCGAGGAGCACCAGCGGCTGCGCGAGCTCGAAGGCGAGCTGGCCCGGGTGGCCCGCGCGGGCGACGTCCCGGCGACGGCGGACGTCGCCATCGAGACGGTGGAGCTGCTGCGCGCCCACATCGCGCGCGAGGACGACGTGCTCTTTCCCCTGGCACGCGAGCGCCTCGGGCCCGCCGGTCTGGCGCAGGTCGCGGCCCGCCTCGGTGACGCGTGATGCGGCGACCGGCCCCTAGCGCCGCTTGGTCCTGGCCTTCGCCTTGGCCTTCACCTTCCGGGCGGCCCGTTTCGGCACGCGCTTCACCGCCTTCTTCGCCGACCGCTTCACGGCCTTCTTCACGACCTTCTTCGCGACCTTCTTCTTCGTCCGTGCGCGCTTCGCGGCCACCGGCTTGAGCGAGTGCACGGCGAAGGCCGCGCCCTGGGGATCGCTGCCCATGGCGATGCGATCGCCGCCGGGGACGTCGGCGGGCCCGTGCACGATCCGGCCGCCGTCGCGGATCGCCACCTCGCTTGCGCCGTCCACGCTCGCCACCAGGACGTACGCCAGCCAATACGGGGGACCGGGCTGGTCGGGCTGTTTCGTGTACATCCCGCCCAGGGCGCGCTTGGCGCCGGGGCGCCGGAACATCCAGTAGGTGCCCGCGGGGCCCATGTCGAACGACGAATCGTACTCCCACCCGACCAGCTGCGAGTAGAACTCCCAGGCCGCCTGCCAGTTCGAGGTCACCAGCTCGTGCCAGGAGAAGTCCCCCAGCGTCCGGGCGTCCGTGGGGACCTGGTCGCCCGCCGGCGTGTACACAGAGAACACGGCCCCCTGCGGATCGGAGAGCTCCGCCATCCGTCCGATGGTCGGGACGTCCTGCGCCGCCGAGCGGACGGTCGCCCCCATGCCGGTGGCGAGATGGACGGCCGCGTCCACGTCGGGGACGCCGATGTAGGAGAGCCAGTGGGGAGCCGCGCCGCGCGCCCGGTCCTCGGCCGACAGGGACAGGAGGCCCGCCATCGGGACGCCGGCCGTGGCGAGCAGGCGGTAGGCGGAATCCTGTTCCCAGCGAATCGTCTCCCAGCCGGCGACGCCCCCGTAGAACCGGCTCGCCGCATCGGGATCGGTGGTCAACAGCTCGTGCCACAGAAAACGGCCACGCACGTCACCTGCGGACATAGTACTCTCCGATAGGGTCGACGGAAAAAAGCTAGCGGGTTGGGGACGGCCCGCGCACCTCCTTGCCATCCCCTGCCTTCGGAGGCCAGTTTGGGCCAATCGTGCCGTCGATCGTCGCACCCTCCCCGCGTCCCGCCCGGGACCTGCGCCTCGCGCTCGCCCTGTGCGGTGCGGCGCTCGCCGCCGGCTGTGGCCTCTCGGACGTCTTCGCCACGCCGGGCGCCGGCGCGGTGGTCTTCGTGTGGGGCGAAGACTCGGTGCTCGGGAGCGGCCAGGTGATCCCGATCAGCGTCACCGTGCTGGCCGACGGAGAGCCGCTCCTCGCGCCGCGGCTGCTGGTCACCGTCCCGGTCGGCGATACGGACATCATCGCGCTCCACCCCTCCGGAGACTCGATCGTCGCCAAGCGGTCGGGCAGCGGCGACGTCATCGTCCAACTCCTCAGCTCACTCACCACGGGTGCCCCACCCGACACGGTCTTCAGCCTCCGTGTGACCGGGGCCCCGCCGCCATGATCTGCCTCCGCTGCGGTGCCACGGTGCCCGACGGCTCGCGCTTCTGCGGCCGCTGCGGCCTGCTGGTCTCGGACCCGCAGGTCTCGACGGTCATCCTGGAGGGCGCGACGGGGGAGGCGGAGATCGAGCGCCTGCGTCACGTCTTCGCGGGTGACTTCGACGTGGAGCAGGAGATCGGCCGCGGCGGGATGGGCGTCATCTACCGGGCGATCGAGGTGGCGCTGCAGCGGCCGGTCGCGTTGAAGGTGCTCGCGCCCGGGCTCGGCACGGCGCCCCGATCGACGGAGCGCTTCCGCCGCGAAGCGCGGGTCGTGGCGGAGCTCGAGCATCCGAACATCGTGCCCGTGTATCGCGTGGGGCAGGTGGGCGGCGTGCTCTACATCGCGATGAAGCTGGTGGACGGCCGGGCGCTCGATTCGATCCTCCGCGTGCAGGGCGCGCTGACCGTGCCGGTGGCGCTGTACGTGCTGCGTGCCGCCGGTCGCGCCCTCGCGTACGCGCACAAACGCGCCATCGTGCACCGCGACATCAAGAGCGCCAACCTGCTCGTCGACGGCGACGGCCGCGTCCTGGCCACGGACTTCGGGGTCGCGCTGCACGCCGCCGACCTGACGCTCACCGAGGCGGGCGCGGTGATCGGCACGCCCGCGTTCATGAGCCCCGAGCAATGCGCCGGTCAGCGCGCGGGTCCGCAGAGCGATCAGTATGCGCTGGGCGTCGTCGCATTCGAGATGCTGGCGGGGGCGGTGCCCTTCGAGTCCGACACCATCGCGGGCTACATCCACCACCACCTCCACACCCCGCCACCCGACCTGCGCTTGGTGCGCGACGACCTCCCCGAGCCGCTGCTCGCCGTGGTGCAACGACTCCTCGCGAAGCACCCCGAGGACCGCTACGCCACCTCGCAGGCCATGCTCGACGCCGTCGAAACGTTGCCGTTCAGCGAGCACGACCGGCGCAGCAGCGAGGAGACCCTGCGTTTCCTGGCGCGCGGCGCCGACGTTCCGCGCGTACCGAGCCGGGAGCTGCCGCGCATCTCCGATGCCGCCACGCTGGTGGTGGCGCGCCGACCGGTGCGGCCGCGGGTGCGACCGGTGGCGTGGGCCGCGCTCGGTATCGTGGCGGTCGCGGGCGCTCTCCTCGCCCGCGGGCGCGTCGGCGCGCGGGAGCCCGCGCAGGCGCCGCCCATCGTGGTGGCGCCCCCGCCGGCACCGGCCGATGTGGAGGCGACGCCTCCGGCCCCCGACCCCGGGGTCGCCGCGACCCTGCGGATCCTCACGAACCCCGCGAATGCGGAGATCCTGCTCGACGGCGCGCCCGTGGGCACCGGCGCGGTATTCGATCACCCCCTGCCCGCCGGGGCCCGCCGCATCGTGGCACGCGCCCGCGGGTACGCCGACTTCGATACCACGGTCACCGTCGCGGCGGGGGATCTCGTGAACCTCGGGCGCGTCAGCCTCCTCCCGCGCACCGGACGCCCGTGACCCGTGCGCGGTGGCTGCTCGCGCTCGCCGCGGCGTGCGCGGGCCCGCTGGCGGCGCAGGGCGGCACCGCCGACCAGCTCGCCCGAGCACGCGCGCTCTATGAGGAGCTGCAGATCGAGCGCGCCCTCCCGCTGCTGCGCGAGGTCGTGTCGCCCCAGTGGCCCTTCGAGGTGACGGTGGCCCAGCGGGTGGAGGCGTACACCTACCTCGGGGCCGCCCTCGCGCTCGCGCGCCGGACCGATTCGGCGGTCGTGTACTTCCGCGCCGCCCTCGAGCGGGACCCGTTCGTGCAGCTGGACCCGGAGCGCTTCACGCCGGCCCAGCTGCAGGCGTTCGCGCGTGCGCGGCGCGAGACGTTCGCCGTCGGTACCCGGCCCATCCGGTCCGGGCGCGTAGACCCCCGGACCGACCGCGTGCGCTTCATCTTCGTGACGACCCACGCCGCCGCCGTGCGCGCCGAGCTGCGCGCCGCCGGGGCGGGCACCCGCCTGGTCCTGTTCGAGGCCGACGCCGACGGCGTCCGGGAGCTGGCCTGGGACGGGCTCGGGCCCGACGGGCGCCTCGCCCCCCCCGGTCGCTACGAGCTGCACGTCGATGCCGCCAGCCGTCTGCGGAACGTGCAGGACTCGGCACACCTCTACTTCGACCTGCGGCACGACGTGCGGCCGCTCGAGGACACGCTGCCGGGCCTCGGGGCGGCGGACCTGCTGCCCGAGCGGGCGTCGGCGTCCGCCGCGGCGGGCGAGATCGCGGCGGGTCTCGGCGTGGCGGGCGGCGCGCTCGCGATTTCGGGGCTGCTCGCGAACAGCGCCCTGGACGGCGCCGGGACCGGCGCGGCGGTCGTCGCCGGGGTCGCGACCGTGACCGGGCTGGTCGCCTACATCGCGCGCCGCCGCCACCCCGAGATCCCCGAGAACGTCGCTGCCAACGACCGCCGGCGCGACGAACGCCGCGCCGCCAACGATTCGATCCGCGCCCGCAACGCCGCCCGCCTCGCCCAGACCGCGCTCGTCCTCACGCCCGCCGCCGGCGTCGGCCCGTGACGCCGGGGCGCCTCACCGCCCTGTTGCTCGCCGCACCCTGCGTCGCCCAGGGCGGTGCCGCCCAGGTGCTGACGGCCGCCGCGTCGGTGTCGTCCGCGGAGCATCGGGTCGACGCCGGGTACGGCGTGGAGCGGTCGTCGGGCCTGCTCGGCGCCGGCCGCGTGACCCTCGGGCTCCCCCCGCGAGTGGAGCTCGACGTCACCGCTGCCGCGGGGACGCTCGAGCGGGACAGCACGAACGCCGAGGAGCGCCACCTGGCCGAGGTCGGCTTCGGCGCGCGGTACCGCCCGCTCGCGTGGCTCTGGCTGGAGACGGGGGTGGCGGCGCGCACGTACTCGGCCCCGGTCGCGGTCCAGCGCTGGACATCGCTGCGGCTCGGGGCCGAGGCACGCGTCCCGTTCTTCGGCGGCCGGGCCGAGGGCGTCGGCCGGCTGCTGTTCCTGCCGCTCGTCGCGGTCACCGGACTCGAGCAGCCGGACCTCGCCATCAGCGCAGCGGCGGGCGTCGAGTACCGGTTCGGCCCCGTCGGCGCGGGCCTGTTCTATTCGCTCGAGCGCTACGACTTCCCCGCCCAGGACGGTGTGACCCGCTTCGAGCAGCTCTCCGCGCTGACCCTGCGGGCGAGCGCCCGACTCCTGCCGCTCTCGGGCCGGTAGCTTGCGGCCCCGGGACCGGGGCGTATCGTTGGCGCGTGACCGACCGGGTTCCCATCCAGGTGGCCGTCAACGGCCAGCGCCGCGCGGGCGAGGTCGAGCCGCGCCTCCTCCTCAGCGATTTCCTCCGCCAGGATCTGGGACTCACGGGCACGCACGTCGGCTGTGAGCACGGCGTCTGCGGGGCGTGCACGGTGCTGCTCGACGGTGACGCCGTCCGCTCCTGCCTCATGCTCGCCGTGCAAGCCGACGGCCACGACGTCACGACGGTGGAGGGGCTGACCCCACCGGGTGCCGGTGACGCGCTCCACCCGCTCCAGGCGGCCTTCCACGAATCGCACGCCCTGCAGTGTGGCTTCTGCACGCCCGGCATCCTGATGACGATGATCCCGTTCCTCCAGGACCACCCGGCGCCCGACGAGCGGGAGATCCGCGAGGCCCTCGCCGGCAACCTGTGCCGCTGCACCGGCTACCAGAACATCGTCGAGGCGGTGCGCCTGGCCGCGAGCCGGCGCGCCGTGCCCACTCCCGCGGAGGGGGCGCGTGGCTGAGCGCTACGTGGGAGCCCGCGTGCCGCGCAGCGAGGACGCGCGCCTCCTCACCGGCCGGGCACTGTTCGTGGACGACGTCCAGCTCGACGGGATGCTGCACGTCGCGTTCGTGCGCAGCGAGCATGCGCACGGACGCCTGCGCGGCGTCGACGCCGCGGCGGCCCGCCGCCATCCCGGGGTCGTGGCCGTCTATACCGCCGCGGACCTGGGCGACTACTGGAAGCCCGGCCCCCTGCTCGTGCCGCCACCACCCATCCCGGACCTGATCTTCCACGCCTGCACGCAGGTCCCCCTCGCCCGCGACAAGGTCCGCCACGTGGGCGAGCCTGTGGCGATGATCGTCGCGGAGAGCCGCTACGTGGCGGAAGACGCCGCGGCCGACGTAATCGTGGACATCGACCCGCTGCCCGCGGTCGTCGACCTCGAGGCCGCGATGGCCCCCGGCGCGCCCCGGGTGCACGAGCACCTCGCCTCCAACCTCGCGGCCCACGTGGTCCAGCGCACGGGCGACTACGACGCGGCGCGCGCCGGCGCGCACCTGGTGGTACGCCGCCGGTTCCATTACGACCGCGGGCTCTCGGCCGCCATCGAGAACCGTTGCGTAGTGGCGCAGTGGGACCCGCGTGCCGAGGAGCTCACCGTCTGGGACACGACCCAGGCGCCGATCCCGATCCGCAACGGGCTCGCCGCGATGCTCGGCCTCTCCGAGTCGCAGGTGCGCGTGGTCGCGCCATTCATCGGCGGCGGGTTCGGCCCGAAGATCATGATGTACTACCCCGAGGAGGTGCTCGTCCCCTGGGCCGCCATCCGGCTGGGGCGGCCCGTGAAGTGGGCGGAGGACCGACACGAGAACTTCTTCGCGACCACCCAGGAGCGCGGGCAGGTCCACGACGCCGAGCTGGCCGTGGCCAAGGACGGGCGCATCCTCGGCGTGCGCGACGTCTTCCTGCACGACACCGGCGCGTACGACCCCTACGGCCTCACGGTCCCCATCAATTCGCAGTGCACGCTGCTGGGACCCTACGACGTGCCGGCCTACGACACCGAGTTCACGGCTGTGTTCACGACCAAGCCGATCGTGACGCCGGTGCGCGGCGCCGGACGCCAGCACGGCGTGTTCGTGATGGAGCGCCTGCTCGACATCGCGGCCCGGGACCTGGGCCTCGACCGGCTCGCCATCCGCCGCCGCAACTACCTGTCGCGCGACCGCTTCCCGCACGACCACCACATCCTGTTCCAGGACTCGGGCCCCCTGGTGTACGACAGCGGCGACTATGCGCCGGCGCTCGAGCAGGCCGCCGGCCTCATCGGCTACGACCGTTTCATCCGCGAGGAACAGCCACGCCTGCGCGCCGCAGGGCGTCACGTCGGCATCGGGATCGTATCCTACATCGAGGGCACCGGCATCGGCCCGTACGAAGGGGCGCGCGTCACGATCGAGCCGAGTGGTCACGTGCGGGTGGCTACCGGGGTCGGCACGCAGGGGCAGGGTCATTTCACCGCGTTCGCGCAGATCGTGGCCGACGTGCTCGGCGTCGCCATCGAGCGGGTGCACGTCGTCACCGGTGACACCCGCGAGTTCCACTGGGGGACGGGGACGTTCGCGAGCCGCGGCGCGGTGGTCGCGGGCACCGCCTGTCACGCCGCCGCGACCAAGGTTCGCGAGCGCATCGGCGAGGTCGCGAGCCGCCTCTTCGGGGTCTCCGCGGACCAGCTCGAAGTGGCGGACGGCCGGGTGCGCGTCCGCGGCACCGACCGGAGCATCGATCTCGGCGCCCTCTCGGCGCAGTCCAATCCCCTGCGCGGTGCCGTCCGCCCGGGCACCGAGCCCGGGCTCGAGGCGACGGCCTACTACGGGCCCGATCGGGGCAGCACGGCGAGCGGCGTGCACGCGCTGCTCCTCGAAGTGGACCCCGAGACCGCGATGGTCGAGATCCTGAAGTACGTCGTGGTGCACGACTGCGGCCGCCTGATCAATCCGATGCTGGTCGAGGGGCAGGTCCAGGGCGGGGTGGCGCACGGCATCGGCAACGCGTTCTACGAGCAGCTCGTGTGGGACGCGAACGGCCAGCTGCAGAATGCGTCCCTGATGGACTACCTCCTGCCCACCGCTACCGAGGTGCCGCGGGTCGAGACGGCGCACCGCGAGACCGCCTCGCCCCTCAACCCGATCGGCCTCAAGGGTGTCGGCGAAGCGGGCTGCATCCCCACCGGCGCGGCGTTCGCCCAGGCGCTCGAGGACGCCCTGGCCGACTACCATATCGAGATCACCGAGATCCCGCTCAGCCCGGACCGGCTGTTCGCGCTGCTGCAGCGCACCACCCCCGAGCGGCGCAACCTCGTCGTGGTCGAAGGAGACTTCCTGTTCCACCTGCCGCGGCGCACGGTGTGGGACGCGCTGCAGGATCCCGCGCTCCTGGTCCGGGCCCTCCCCGGCGGGATGCAGCTCGAGCGGTCGGGGGAGTCGAGCTACGACGGCCTGATGAAGGTCGGCGTGGGGCCCGTCACCGCCGCCGAGTTCACCGTGCGCGTGACCATCCTCGATCAGGAGCCGCCGGTACGCTTCGGGATGGTGGTGGACGGCCGGAGCGCGCTCGGATTCACGCGCGGCTCCGCGCAGGTCACGCTGACCGAGGGGCCCGAGGGCACCACGATGCGGTATCGCGCCGAGCTCCAGATCGGCGGCCGAATCGCGGGATTGGGCCAGCGGCTCCTCGACACCGCGTCGCGGCTGATCACGCGCCAGGGCCTCGAGGTGCTGCATCGCGAGCTGGCGACGCGGGCGGGCCGGGAGGGTCCCGCGTGAAGCCCGCGCCATTCGCATATCACCGGCCGGAGACCGTGGACGACGGTCTCGCGCTGCTCGCCGCCCACGGCGCCGAGGCGAAGCCGCTCGCGGGCGGGCAGAGTCTCATCCCCGCCATGAACTTCCGGCTCGCCCGGCCGGCGGTGCTGGTGGACCTGAACCGCATCGCGGCGCTCGCCTACGTCCGCGAGGAGGCCGATGGCACCCGGATCGGCGCGATGACCCGCCAGCGGACGGTCGAGCGTGATCCGCTGGTCAGCCGCCGCGCGCCGCTGCTCGCCGAGGCGCTGCCGCACGTGGCGCACGCGCAGATCCGCAACCGCGGCACCCTCGGCGGCTCGGTGGCGCACGCCGACCCCGCGGGCGAGATCCCGGCGGTGCTGCTGGCGCTCGGTGCCAGCTTCGTGCTCCGCGGCCCGGGCGGGTCACGGACCGTTCCCGCCGAGCGGTTCTTCACCGGCCTGTTCGAGACCGCGCTCGCGCCGGGGGAGCTGCTGGTCGAGATCGTCATCCCCGCGATGCGGGCGAGGACCGGCTGGGCGTTCGTGGAGGTGGCGCGGCGGCACGGCGACTACGCGCTCGCCGGAGTCGCCGCGACGGTGACGCTCGACGACGCGGGGCGCTGCCGCGAGGCGCGCATCGCCCTGCTGGGGGTCAGCGCAGGGCCGGTGCTCGCCCGCCGTGCCGCCCGGGAGCTGGCGGGCGAACTGCCTTCGGACAAGCGGCTCCGCGAGGCGGCGGGAGCGGCATCGGCCAAGGACATCGACCCGCCGGGGGACATCCACGCGTCGTCCGCCTATCGGCGTCAGCTCGTCGCGGTCCTCACGCGCCGCGCGCTCGCGACCGCGTTCGAGCGCGGGGCGGCGTCCGGCGCGGAACCGGGCCCATGAGCAAGGCACACCGCATCGGCCGCACACCCGATCCCCAGACCATGACCGGCGGCCTCGTCGAGCTCACGGCCCCGCTGCCCCCGGGGCCGCTCGTCAACGCCGACCTCGCCCCGACCACGGTCGGTCGGCGCACGTGGAACCTGTGGCACATCGCCTCGCTGTGGGTGGGGATGAGCGTGTGCATCCCGACCTACATGCTGGCCGCCAGCATGGTCGGTGCCGGGATGACGTGGCGCCAGAGCCTCGTCGCGATCCTGCTCGGCAACCTGATCGTGCTCGTACCGATGGTGATCAACGCCCATGCGGGCACGCGCTACGGCATTCCCTTCCCCGTGTACGCGCGCGCCGCGTTCGGCACCACCGGCGCGCACATCCCTTCCCTGTTGCGGTCGGTCGTGGCCTGCGGGTGGTTCGGGATCCAGACGTGGGTGGGCGGGCTCGCAATCCACGCGCTGGTCGGCATCCTCTGGCCCGCCTGGCCGACGCTCGGTGGCGACTGGCGGTTCATGGGGTACGGCCTCCCCCACTTCGCCGCGTTCTTCGCGTTCTGGGTCATCAACATGTACTTCGTATGGGCCGGCACCGACAGCATCAAGGTGCTCGAGACCCTCTCGGCGCCGCTGCTCATCGCGATGGGACTCGCCCTCCTGGGGTGGGCGGCCACGCGCGCGGGCGGACTGGGCGCCGTCCTCGCCCAGGCCGACGCGCTGCCGCGCCCCGGTACGGCGACCGGCGGCCGTTTCGTCCTGACGGTGTTCGTTCCGTGGATGACCGCCATGGTCGGGTTCTGGGCGACGCTCTCGCTCAACATCCCGGACTTCACCCGGTTCGCCCGCAGCCAGCGCGACCAGATGGCCGGTCAGGCGCTGGGCCTGCTCACCACGATGCCGCTGTTCGCCTTCATCGGGGTCGCGGTCACCAGCGCCACCGTGATCCTGTACGGAGAGGCGATCTGGAACCCGGTCGACCTCCTCTCCCGGCTCACCGCCGAATCGAGCAGCCCGGTGCCGGGCATCGTCGCGCTGATCGCGGTCCTGATCGCGACCCTGACCACCAACATCGCGGCCAACGTCGTTGCCCCGGCCAACAGCTTCTCCGCCCTGCTTCCCCGGCGCGTGAGCTTCCGGCTCGGCGGGCTGATCGCCGGCCTCATCGGGATCGGGATCTTCCCCTGGAAGCTGCTCGACCGCTACCAGACCTGGCTCATCGGCTACTCGGGGCTGCTCGGCGCGGTGGCGGGCGTCATCGTCTGCGACTACCTCGTGGTGCGCCGTGGCCAACTCGCTCTGCCCGACCTCTACGCCGTGGACGGCCGCTACGCATATACCGGCGGCGTGAACCGCCGGGCCGTGCTCGCCCTCGCGGCCGGTGTGCTGGCGGCGCTCGCCGGCCTCGCGCATCCCGCGCTCCGTTTCCTGTTCGACGGCGCGTGGTTCTCGGCGGCGCTGGTCGCGGGAGGGCTGTATTGGCTCTTGATGCGTCCTGAACGCGGAATGCGGAATGCGGAACGCGGAACAGCCTGACGAGCCCCGGGCCCGACGCCCCCTGCCGCCGCGATACTCGCATTACCGTTCCGCGTTCCGCGTTCGACGTTCCGCGTTCCCAGGAGCTGCCCATGCGCATCTATGACCTCTCCCAGCCGCTCAACGAGCGGTGCTCGTTCTGGCCCTACTACCCGCCGTTCGAGGTGAAGTACATCAAGCGCAAGGCGGAGCACGGGGTCAACGCGCAGTACATCCAGACCTCAAACCACATGGGGACGCACCTCGACGCGCCGCGGCACTTCGTAACGGCCGGCAAGACCATCGACCAGATCCCGCTCGAGTGGCTGTGCGGCCCGGGGGTCATCGTCGATCTGACGGACGAGATGGATGAGCTGGGGGTGTACACGCCGCAGATGATCGAGCGGCGGGTGGAGGTTCGGGAGGGGGACATCCTCATCCTCCACACGGGGTGGCATCGCTACGGGGAATTCGGCGCGACCCCTGACGAGGAGAAGTACATCCACCTGCACCCGGGCGCGCATCCCGACATGGTGCCGTGGCTGCTCGCCAGAAAGATCCACGTGTGGGGGGTGGACTGCATCTCGACCGACCACCCGATGAACCTCCCGATCGGGCGCTTCCTCGGGAAAGGGATGCACAACCACTGCGAGCGCGTGCGCGCCAAAGCCGAGGCGAAGTTCGGGGCGGAGCAGATGAAGCGCCTGTTCCCCGACGACGCCTACCAGCTGACGCACAACGCGCTCTTCCCCAAGGACTGCATCCATATCGAGAACCTGGGCGGGCGGATCGACGCCCCCGAGATCCAGAACCAGCGGCTGATCGTCGGATGCTTTCCGTGGCTCTTCCAGGGCGGCGAAGCGGCCTTCGCGCGGACGGTGGCGTTCACGGGAGAATGGAAGGCGGCGTAGGGCGATGACCCCGGGCGACCTCCCCGATCTCGCCGCGACGGAGATCCACCGGCTGGTGGCCACGCGGCAGATCTCGCCCGTCGCGGTGATCGAGGCGTGTCTCGACCGCGTCGCGCGGCACAATCCGCGGCTCAACGCGGTCGTGACGCTCAACCCGCGCGCCCTGGACGAAGCGCATGACCTCGAGCGCCGCCTGGCGCAGGGCGAGCCGGCCGGCCCGCTCTGCGGCCTTCCCGTCGGCATCAAGGACGTGACCCCCGTCGCCGGGCTGCGCACCACGTACGGCTCACCCCTGTTCGCCGATCACACGCCGGCGGAGGACGCCGTGGTGGTCCGCCGCCTGCGGGCCGCCGGCGCCATCGTGCTCGGCAAGACCAATACGCCCGAGTTCGCCGCGGGGGGCAACACCTGGAACGAGGTCTTCGGCCGCACCTGCAATCCGTGGGACCCGGCTCGCAGCGCCGGGGGCTCGACCGGTGGCGGCTGCGCCGCTCTCGCCACGGGGATGATCGCGCTCGCCGAGGGCACCGACCTCGGCGGGTCGCTCCGCATCCCGGCGTCCTTCTGCGGGGTGGTCGGCCTGCGCCCCTCGGTCGGGCTCGTGCCCACGCACCCGGCGGGCTGGGTGTGGGACACGCTCCAGGTGACCGGTCCGGTTGCCCGCACCGCCGCGGACCTGGCGCTTGCGCTCCAGGTGATGGCGGGACCCGATCCCCAGGCGCCGCTCGGCGCCCCGCTGGGCGCCCGGGACTTCGCAGCCGCCGTGCGGCGCGGCCCGCCCTCCGGCTTGCGGATCGCCTACTGTCCCGACATCGCGGGGATCGGCGTCGATGCCGACGTCGAGCGCGTCTGCCGCCGCGCGGCGCTGGCGCTGACCGACATCGGCGCGACGGTGGACTCGATCGCGCTGGACCTCGGGTTCGCGCGCCCGGCGTTCCTCACTCTGCGGGGCCTGTGGTTCCTCGCGTGGATGCACCAGCATCTCGGTCGGGCCGACCGCTTCGGCGTGAACGTCGGCAACAACGTGCGCTCGGGGTTGGAGACTCAGGCGCTGGAGATCGCGGACGCCGAGGCGGCGCGCGGGCACCTCTGGCACCTGTTCCGTGAGTTCTTCGAGCGCTACGACTTCCTGCTCACGCCCACGATGGCGGTGCCGCCGTTCCCGGTGGAACAGAACTACCCCGAGACGGTCGCGGGCCGGCAGATGGAGACCTACGTGGACTGGATCGCGCCGACGTTCGTGCTCAGCCTCACCGGCCTGCCGGTCGCGTCGGTGCCGTGCGGCCTGGATGCCGACGGCATGCCGGTCGGCATGCAGATCGTCGGACGCCCGCTGGGGGAGGAGGCCGTGCTGGCGCTCGCCGCGGCGGTGCAGGCCCGCCACCCGATCGGGCTGCCGCGGCTCACCTAGGAGAACAGCGCCGCCAGCTCCCGCTTCATCACCTTCCCCATCGCGTTCCGCGGCAGCCGGGCCATCACCAGCACGGACCGCGGAACCTTGTACGGGGCGAGCCGCTCGCCCGCCCACCGCTGCAGCGCGTCGGGCGTGAGCGTATGGCCCTCGTGCATTTCCACCGCGACGGCGACCCGTTGGCCCCACTCCGGGTCCTCCACCCCCACGACCGCACACTCGGCGATGGCGGGGTGGGATCGCAGCACCTCCTCGATCTCGAGCGCCGAGACCTTGTACCCGCCCGTCTTGATGATGTCCACCGACCGCCGACCCAGCAGCCGGAAGTCGCCGCCGTCCTGCACCGCCACGTCTCCGGTGCGGAACCAGAAGTCGCGGAACGCCGCGGCGGTCTCCTCGGGACGCCGCCAGTACTCCGTGAACACCCCCGACCCCCGCACCTCGAGTTCGCCCGGCGTCCCCGGTGCGGCCGCCGCGCCGTGCTCATCGACCAAACGCACCGCGACACCCGGGAGGGGCGCGCCCACACTCCCGGGCTGCCGCTCGCCGTGCAGCGGCTGCGACAGCGCCATCCCGATCTCCGTCATGCCGTAACGCTCGAGCAGCGTGTGCCCGGTGATCGCCCGCCAGCGCTCGAGCGTCGTGACGGGGAGGGCGGCGGACCCCGACACCATCAGCCGCAGGTCGCGCGCGCCCTCGGACCACTGCCGCCGGCGGTCCGCGGCACTCGAGTCCCACGCGGCAATGAGCCGGTGATAGACCGTCGGCACCGCCATGAACAGCGTGAGTCCGCCGCGGGCGATCCGCGCCCACGTAGCGCCCGGTTCGAACCGCGGCGCCATCTCGCACGTCGCCCCGCGCCACAGGGCGCAGGCCAGGACGTTGACGATACCGTGCACGTGGTGCAGCGGCAGGACGAGGAGGATGCGATCCTCGGGCCGCCACTCCCACGCGGTCACCAGCGACGTGATCTGTGCCGCGAGGTTGGCGTGCGTGAGCACGACGCCCTTGGGCCGGCCGGTGGTGCCGGAGGTGTAGATGATCATTGCGGGGTGGGAGACATCGGGAGCCGGGAGCCGGGAGGCGTCGCGAGCGCCTCCGTGGTCGTGACCAACCGCGCGCCGCAGGCCGCGGCGACGGGGTCGAGCACCGCCGCGAGCTCCGGATGCGCCAGGACGATCCCGGCACCGGCGTCACGGATCACGTATTCGTGCTCGGGCGGGGGGTGCGACACGGCGAGCGGCACCGCCACGCCGCCCGCCAGCCAGATCCCCCACTGCGCCGCCACCCACGCGAAGCCCGGCGGGGCGAGGAAGGCGACGCGAGCGCCGCCCAGGTCGGGCGAGCCGGCGAGCAGTGCCGCCGCGACCCGGTCGGCCGCCGCCAGCAGCTCGGCGTACGTGAAGGTGCCCTCGCTCGCGACGATAGCCGTGCGGGCGGCGTGGTCACGAGCGCGGACGAAGATCGGGAGCGCGGGCGGCACCGGGCTAATCTACGCCGCCGAGCGCTCCCCGGCGCCGACCTGCACGCCGATCTTCTCCAGGAAGGCCGTGGGAGGCGTGCCGCCGAGAAACGCCCACACGAAGTCGTTCGGCAGTTCTCGGTGCTGGCCCGCCACGTCGAGTACTACGCTCGCCGGCCGCACGGACACCGGCTGCGAGTTGAAGATCACGCTGACCTGCTGCCGGCGCATCGCCTCGGCGATCCGCGTCTCGTTGCGCGCCTTCAGCCGCACGAACGCATCGCGGCGGTACGAGATCGTCACGCGGTTCCCGGGCTGGTGGGCGAGCCCGAGCGCCGCCTCGACGGCGCTGTCACCACCGCCGACGATCAGGATGCGCTTCCCCCGGTAGGACGCCGCGTCGATCAGGTCGTACAGCACCTTGGGCAGTTCCTCCCCCGGCACGCCGAGCGTTCGAGGCGTGCCCCGCCGCCCGACGGCCAGCACGACGGCGCGGGCGCGGTGCGTGCCCCTGGTCGTGGTCACGGTGAAGATGCCATCGGCGTCGCGGCGCACGTGCTCGACCCGCTCTCCGGTCCGGACCGCCAGACCGGTCTCGCGGACCACCCGCTGCCACAGACCGAGCAGCTCTTCCTTGGTGATCTGCAGTTTCTTGAACTTGCCGTACAGGGGCAGCTCGAACGGACTGGTGAGTACCAGCTTCTGACGCGGGTACTTGGCGACGGCGCCGCCCAGGTCTCCCTGTTCCACCAGGACGTAGGACAGTCGCAGCTCGTGGGCGCGCAGGGCGGCGGCGAAACCCGCCGGACCGGCACCGACGATGCAGACGTCGGCGACGTGCGGCGTCCGGGGGCCCCGCCCGTGGCCGCGGCGCGCGATCGTGTCGATGCACTCGCGACCCTGCCGGACCGCGTTCTTGATGAGCGACAGGCCGCCCAGCTCCCCCGCGACGAACAGCCCGGGGATGCTGGTCTCGAGCTCCCGGTTCAGGAGCGGGGTGTCCGCCTGCACACTGGGGGGGGCCGTGACGATCTCGATCGCGCCGACCGGGCAGGCGTCGGCGCAGAGCCCGTGGCCGATGCAGCGCTCGGGCTGCACCAGCGCCGCCTTGCCCCCGACCACCGCGAGGACGGTTCCCTCCGGACATGCATCCGCGCACGCGCCGCACCCGATGCAGTGGGTGATGTCGATACGCGGGTGTTGCGCCCGGGCCTGGGCGCCGCTCGCGCGCCCCCGGGCCGCGGCCTCGCGGGCCGCCGTCTCGCGCCGGCGAAATCGGCGCACGTGCAGCCACAGAGCCCCGAGCAGCAGGGCGCCGAACGCGAGGTTGATCAGCATGGGGCTCCAGTCTGCACGATCGCCACCAATATCGCTCCGTCGCGTGTCACGGACTGCACGGTCGCATGCGAGCCGGCGTCATACCCGACAATCGCCGTCGAGATTCGCCGCTTTCCGGACGCTGCATCGATTCGCCCCAGACTGCATCACGGTGATGCAGTCCCCGCTCTCCGGCT
>DASPFU010000010.1:0-29809 GCA_035620935.1 Gemmatimonadales bacterium | reverse complement strand
TCAAGCTGCGGCAGGTGCTGCTGAACCTCCTCTCCAACGCCTGCAAGTTCACCGAGGGCGGCACCATTACGCTCGCTGTGGACCGCTCCGAGGAGTGGATCCGCTTCCAGGTCCGCGACACCGGCATCGGGATGACGGCCGGGCAGCAGGCGAAGCTGTTCGAGGCGTTCACCCAGGCGGATTCGGGGATCACGCGGAAGTACGGGGGCACCGGGCTGGGGCTCGCGATCAGCCGGCGCTTCTGCCAGCTGATGGGCGGCGACGTGTCGGTCGAGAGCGCGCCGGGGGAGGGCGCGACCTTCACCGTTCGCCTGCCGGTGCAACGCGCCAGCGGCCCGCGGGCGCGGCGGTCGGGGATCGTGCCGGCAGGGGTGGTGACGGGCTCGGTGCCCGCGGGACGGCGCAGCATGCCGCACCCGGCGCCCGGCCTTCCCGAGGTGCTGGTGATCGACGACGACCCGATGGTGCGGGACCTGATGACGTGGGCGCTCGAGAAGAAAGCCTTCCGGGTGCTCACGGCCGATACCGCCGCCGACGGCCTGCGCCTCGCGCGCGCGCGGCGTCCCGCCCTGATCACCGCCGAGGTGCAGATGGACGGGGGGTGGGAGGCCCTCGAGGCGATCGCGCGCGACCCGGCGCTCCAGCAGGTGCCGGTCGTCGTGGTGAGCGTGGAGGAGGAGCGCCAGCGCGCCCTCGATCTCGGCGCGGTGGACTACCTGGTGAAGCCGATCGACCGCGACCGATTGCTCGCGCTGCTCGAGCGGCACGCGCGGACGCTCGCCCCGGGGTCGCCGACGGACGGCTGACATGGACGGCGCGGGGGCGACCATTCTGCTGGTCGAGGACAACGAGATGAACCGCGACATGCTGGCGCGGCGGCTCGAGAAGCGAGGGTACCGGGTGCTCACCGCGGGGGACGGAGCGGAGGCGGTGGCCCGGGCGCGCGCCGCCGTCCCCGACCTCGTCCTGATGGACATGGGGCTGCCCGGCATCGACGGCTGGGAGGCGACGCGACAGCTCCGCGCCGACCCGGTGACGCGGCGCGTCCCGGTGATCGGGCTCTCCGCCCACGCGATGGCCGCCGATCGGGACCGCGCCCTGGCCGCGGGTGCGGACGAATTCGACACCAAGCCGGTGGACTTCGCGCAGCTCGTCGCCAAGATCGAGACGTTGCTCGCGCGCGAAACGACGATCGAGCGGCCCGCGCGGCTCGAGGAGATCCCGGCGTTCCTCGCGTTCCTGCGGGCGCGTCTCGCGGAGGCCGGGGCCGGGGAGGCCGTGTGGCAGGCCTTGCGGCTGGCGGTCGACGAAGCCTGCAGCAACGTGATCGCGCACGGCTACCGGGGCGCGGTCGGGACGATCCGTCTCGCGGTGGCCGTCGGTGACGGGCGCGCCATCGTGACCGTGACGGACGCGGCGCCTCCATTCGACCCGGCGCTCGTGCCACCGCCCGACCTCGATGCCCCGTGGCCGGAACGGCGCGTGGGCGGGCTGGGGTGGCATCTCCTCCGGTCGGTGGTGGACGAGGTCCGCTACCAGCCGGCCGGGGAGGGGGGAAACGTGCTGACGCTGGTCAAACGGCTGCAGGAGTGAGCGCGCGATGCTGACGATCGAGATCGAGGAGCGTGGCGACGTCTCGCTGGTCCGCATCGCGGGCAGCGTGGACGGCCTCACCGCGGGGGACCTGCTCGAGCGGCTCACCGCCGAGCTGGCGCGCGGTCGCACGCGCCTGGTGGGGTCGTTCGCGGACGTCGAGTACACGAGCAGTGCGGGTCTCCGCGTGCTGCTCACGGTCCTGAAGGACGCGCGGGGCCGGGGCGGCGATCTGCGTCTCGCCGCGGTGCGGCGCGAGGTGTACCGCGTGCTCGATCTCGCCGGGTTCGCCAGCATCCTGAAGATCTACGACGACGTGGACGCGGCCGTGGCGTCCTTCACCGCCTGACGGGGTCGGCACGATGGCTGGTGTCGCACCGCCCTCGCGCGTGGCGCTCGTGATCGGCTCCGGCGGCGTGAAGTGCGCCGCGGCGCTCGGGCTCCAGCACGCGCTGCAGGAGGCGGGAATCGAGGTGGACATGGTCGTCGGCTGCTCGGGGGGCAGCCTGTACGCGGCCGTGACCGCCCTCGGGTTCACGCTCGAGGAGGCGAAGGCCGCGACGCTCAAGCTGTGGACCCGGGAGGTGACGGCCCAGCGCAACCGGCGGGCGCTGCTGCAGCTCCTGTTCCCGCGGGCGTTCGGGTTCTCGGAGCGGTGGGGCTTGCGCGAGGACCGGTTGATCCTCGAGCGCCTGCGGACGGCGTTCGGGGAGCGGACGTTCGCGGACGCCCGCATCCCGCTCCATCTCACCGCGACCGACTTCCGGACGGGGGAACAGGTCGTCCTGTCGCAGGGGCCGCTGGTGCCGGCCATCCGCGCGAGCATCGCGGTGCCGTTCATCTTCGCCCCCTGCGAGGTGGACGGCCGGCTGCTGATGGACGGCTTCCTCTCGGACCCGTTGCCGGTCAACGTCGCGATGCGCGAGGGCGCGAGCGTGATCGTCGCGATGGGCTTCGAGAGCCCCTATCAGACGGCGGTGCGCACCCCGGCGCGCTTCGCCTTCCAGCTGAGCAGCATCATGACGAACAACCTGCTCAAGTCGCGCTTCGCGTTCCACAACGCGGCGCACCATGCCGAAGTCATCCTGGTCGTGCCGGAGTTCGAGCAACGGGTGGGGCTGTTCGACACGTGGAAGATCCCCTACGTGATTGCCGAGGGCCGACGGGCGGCCGAGCGCCACATCCCCTACATCCGGCGGTTGCTGGGGGCGGGCCGGACGGCGTGACGGGCCCCGGAGCGGACGAGCGGGGGGCCCGCGTGCTGGTCGTGGACGACAACCCGATGAACCGCGACCTGCTCGCCCGCCGCGTGGCTCGGCTCGGCCACACCGTGGCGCTCGCCGAGCACGGACGGGCGGCCGTGGACCAGCTCGCCGCCGCGCCGTTCGACATCGTCCTGCTGGACGTCGAGATGCCCGAGCTGAACGGCTACGAGGTGCTGGCGTGGCTCAAGGCGGACCCCGAGCGCGCGCGCATCCCGGTCATCATGATCTCCGCCGTGCACGACAGCGAGGACATCGCGCGGTGCATCGAGCTGGGCGCCGACGATTTCCTCCCGAAGCCGTTCGACCCGCTGCTCCTCAAGGCGCGCCTCGGCGCCTCGCTCGCGAAGAAGCGCCTGCACGACCGCGAGCGTCTCTACGCCGAGAGCCTCGAGCGGGAACTCGAGCTGGGGCGCCGCATCCAGACCAGCTTCCTCCCCGACGCGCTGCCGGCGCCGCCGGGATACGAGGTCGCGGCGCGGTTCCGCGCCGCGCGGCAGGTGTCGGGGGACTTCTACGACGCCTTCGCGCCGCCGGGGCGGCCCGAGCTGGTGCTCGTGGTGGGCGACGTATGCGGCAAGGGCGTGGCCGCCGCGCTGTTCATGGCGGTACTGCGCAGCCTCGTGCGCGTGCTGGCGGACGAGTGGGCGCTCGCCGCGCCCGGCGCCGCGGGGGACAGCGCCGCGCTGCTCGGGCGCATGGCCCGACTCATCAACCGGCAGATCGCGGAGACGCACGGCAGCACCAGCATGTTCGCCACCGCCTTCCTCGGCGTGCTCGACCCGCGCGACGGCCGGCTCGAGTACCTCAATGCCGGCCACGATCCCCCGGTGGTGCTCGGCGCGGGCGGCACGGCGACGCGGCTCGGACCCACCGGACCCGCCCTCGGCCTGTTGCCGGGGCTCGAGTTCCGGGTGGCCGCGGCGACCCTCGAGCCGGGCGCGCTGCTCTGCGCGTACACGGACGGCGTGCCGGAGCACCGCAGTGCGACGGGCGCGTTCTATGGGGATGACCGCCTGCTCGCGCAGCTCGCCGTGCCCGCGCCGTCGGCGGACGCCCAGCTGGGCGGCCTGCTGGCGGACCTCGACCGGTTCGCGGCGGGGACGGAGCAGGCCGACGACATCACCCTGCTCGCCGTGCGGCGGGCGCCGACGTGACGGAGTTATGACGCGGGTTTAGGTTCCGGCCGTCCCGTTCACGCTCTCAACTCACAGAGGACCAGATCGATGCTCGCATTGCTCGCAGCCGTTTCGCTCTGGCAGCAGCCCGCCGCCCAGGCGCCGCACCCCGTCGCCCGGATCGTGGTGGAGCCCGCGGACGCGGTGATCGCCGCCGGGGATTCGGTGCGCCTGCGCGGCACGGCGCTCGACAGTGCCGGCCGCCCGGTGGACTCGGCCGAGGTGCGGTTCTTCGGCCGCGGGTTCGAGGGCGCGGTGGACCAGCAGAGCGGGATGGTGCGCGGCGGCGCGCGCGGCGTGTTCGTGGTGCTCGCGATCGCGCTCGTCCCGAACCACCCGCCGAGCGCGCCGGCGGAGGTGCGGGTGCGCATCGTGCCGCCGCGCGCCGCGCGCGTCGAGGTCGACCCGCCGGCGGCGCGGCTCCTGGTCGGACAGCGCGTCACCCTGCGCGCCCGGGTGCTCGCGGCGAACGGCGACGACCGTGACGATGTCGTGCGCTGGACGTCGTCGGCGCCCCGCGTGGCGCGCGTCGGCGCGGATGGGCGGCTGGAGGCGCTCACCCCCGGCCGGACCACGGTCACGGCCGCGGCCGGCGGCGTCCAGGGCTCCATCACCCTCACCGTGGCGGCGAACCCGGTCCGGCGCCTCGAGATCGTCGGGGGGGCGGCCGAGGCCAACACCGGCGACGTGCTGCGCTTCCGCGCGGTGGGTCGTGACGGCGGCGGTGCCGAGGTCGCCGGCGTGACCCCGCTCTGGACGATGGCGCCGGGGGGCGGGGTCATCGACCCGGACGGCGCGTTCGTGGCGAACGACGCGGGGGTGTATACGGTCAGCGCGAGCCTCGGCGCCGTGAGTACGGAGACCGTGGTGCGGGTCCGGGCTCGCGACGTCCGCCGCCCCACGCGGACGGTGGGCCGCCTGGCCGTGACGGGGGTCGGGACGGCCGAGTTCTGGCCGCATCCCGATGGCCGACATGCCTACCTCTCGACCATGGGCGACCGACTCTACGCCCTCGACATCTCCGATCCGGCCGCGCCGCGGATCACCGACTCGGTCAAGGTGGACGCGCGGCACATCAACGACGTGATGTCCACCGCCGACGGGCGCTGGGGCGTCATGACCCGCGAGAACGCGAGCTCGCGTCGCAACGGCATCGTGATCCTCGACCTCGCCGACCCGGCGCACCCGAAGGCGATCGCCGACTACACGGAGACGGTCACGGGTGGTGTGCACTCGGCGTTCGTCCATACCCAGCCCCGGCACGGGACGCACGTCTACCTGACCGACGACGCCACCGGGTCGCTGCGGGTGATCGACCTCAACGACCCGGCGCAGCCGCGCGAGGTGGCGCGCTGGGAGCCTCGCCCGGGCCAGGCCGGCACCGTGCTGCACGACCTCGAGGTGAAGGACGGGCTGGCATACCTGGCCTACTGGAACGACGGACTCATCATCCTCGACGTCGGCAACGGCATGCGGGGCGGGTCGCCCACCGAGCCGCGGCTCGTCAGCCAGCTCAAGTACGACCTCGACGCGCTGTACCGCTGGGTGGAGGCCGAAGGGGGACCGGGGTTCATCCGCGGCACGCACACCGTGTGGCGGCACCGGAACTACGTGTTCATCGGCGACGAGGTGTTCACGGCCGCCCCGCAGGGGATCCGGATGCCGGGGATCGGCCTCGGGCGGGCCAACGGCCGGCTCCAGGTCGTGGACGTGAGCGACATCACCAAGCCGCGCATCGTGGCGTGGTACGAGCCCCGCGATGGCGGCATGCACAACATCTGGGTGGCGGGCGACACGCTCTACGCGGGAGACTACCAGGGCGGCCTGCGCGTCGTGGATATCGCCGGTGAGCTGCGCGGCGACCTGCTGGCGCAGGGCCGCGAGATCGCCTGGGTGCACACCGGCGACGCGAACGGATTCGTCCCCAACGCCGCGATGGCGTGGGGCGCGTTCTATCACAACGGGCTGGTGTGGGTCAACGACGTGTTCTCGGGGCTCTGGGTGGTGAAGGTCGAGCCCCGCGCGGAGCCGGGGCCGGTGATGCCGTGAACGCGGAATGCGGAATGGGGCATGCGGAATCGGTTGGCGCATTCGGCATTCCGCATTCGCCATTCCGCATTCAGGGCGCTACCGCGATCCCTGTCGGCTGGTAGGGCACCTCGATCGACGCCACCCGGCGCCGCGTCCTGAGGTCGATCGCGTCCACCGCGCCCGGATCGCTGCCCACCGATTCGACGCTCACAAAGGCATAGCGGCCGTCCGGCGAGAACGCGATGCCGTGGGGAACGCGCTTGCTGGTCGGCACGCGGGCGACCTCCCGCCAGGTACCCGTGTCGAACACGCTCACGCTTTGCGCCTTCTTGTTGGTGGCGAGCACCCAGCGCCCGTCCGGTGACGGCTCCACGTTGTAGGTGCCGTCGCCCGCCGGAAGCCGGTGCACCAGCTCGAGGGTGCGCGCGTCGCGCACCTGGACCTCGTGCGACTTCGAGCAGGCGAGGTAGATCAGCCGATCGTCGGGAGACACCGACACGAACGTGGTGAGGCAGTCGGGGTCCTGTCCCGGGAGCGTGCTGCTCGCCGCGCCCGGGGCCGGTCGGGCGGGGGCGGGCGCCGGCGCCGCGGGGGCGTCGTGCGCCGCGTGGCTCACCGCGCCGCCGCCACCCAGCGGGACACGCCGCGCGATCGCGAGACGCGACGGGTCGATCTCCACCAGCTCGTCCGACATCATGCACGCGATGTAGACCGCGTTCCCGGCGTGGCTGAACCGGGAGCCGTGCGGCATGTCGCAGGTCGCGATCTCGACCACCGTCCGCATCTCCGGCAGGTACAGCACCGAGACGTCGTTCAGGTGTCCGCGGTCGCCGTGGAAATCCGAGTTCGGCACGTAGGCCCACGCGCCGTCGGGAGAGATGCCGATCGTGGTGGGGAACATCCCGACCCGCACCCGGCCCACGAGCGAGTCCGAGTCCGTGGTGTACCGCCACACGGCCCCGAACGGCGCGCCATGGGCGAGCGAGACGTACCAGTGCCGCCCGTCGGGCGACACGGCCACGTGGTGGGGGCCGTCGAGGTCGGTCGCGAGCTGGCCCACCGGGATTTCCTTTGTCTTCCGCCACCCACCAGAGTCCACCGCGATGCGGGTGACCAGGTCTCCCGCCTCGCTCGACACGTACAGGGTGAACGGCGCGGCCGAGCGGGGCTCCTGGGCGGCGAGCGGAGCGGCGCATGCGAGGGCGGCCGCGAGGGCACGGGGGGAGCGCATGCGTGGATAATAGCGCAGCGCGGCGGCCGCGTGCCGCACGCTGGCGGTCGTCAGGGGCAGGGGCTAGCGTTCCCCGCGCGAGCCGGGAAGCAGTTGCCCGGGCATCGGCCCGGGCCGCGCTGCGCGTTGCCCGCTCGCTGGACTCGGGTTCGAAGCCCATCCACGCCGCCATCGGGAGCCTGCGGAGTAACGCGACGCAGGTCGCCGCCCTGCGGATCGGATCCCCGCGGCGGCCGGCGGGCTCCCGAGGGCGGTACCCACACGGAGGCCACCATGGGCATCTACTACCTGGGCGCAGCCCTGCTCGCGGGGGTAGCGGTCCTCGCGGTGTTTCGCCGGGTCACCATCTTCGAGTACGAGCGCGGCGTCCGGTATCGCCAGGGACGATCGGCGGGCACGCTCGGCCCCGGGGCCCACTGGATCCTGCCGTTCCTGACATCGATCGTACGGGTGGACGTCCGGCCGACGTTCCTGGCCGTCCCGGGGCAGGAGGTGCTGACCGCCGACGGCATCGGGCTCAAGATCACGGTGGTCGCCAAGTACCAGGTCACGGACCCCGAGCGCACATTGAACACGGTCGCGGCGTACCGTGACGCGCTCTACACCGAAGTCCAGCTCGCGCTGCGGTCGATCGTGGGAGGCGCCCCCGTGGATACGGTGCTCGCGGGGCGGATCGAGATCGGCAAGCAGTTGCTGGCGATCGTGGCGCCCCGCGCGGCGGAGTACGGCGTTGCGGTCCTCGAGTCCGAAGTGAAGGACGTGATGTTCCCGGGCGACCTGAAGAAGATCTTCGCGCAGGTCGTGCGGGCGCGCCAGGAAGGGCTCGCGGCGCTGGAACGGGCCCGGGGCGAGTCGGCGGCGCTGCGCAACCTGGCCAACGTCGCGGCCCTGGTCGAGCAACGGCCGTCGCTGCTGCAGCTCCGGCTCCTGGAAACCGTCGGGCAGACGACGGGGAACACCTTCGTGCTGGGGATGGGCGGCACCCCCCCGGTGGTGCCGCTGCGGCAGGCAGGGGTCCCGAAACCCGAGGCACCCCGACCCGCGGACGAGGAGGAGGGCTGATCTTCTCCGCCGTGGCGCGCGACTACGCGCGCTACCGTCCGTCGTATCCTGCCGAGCTGTTCGCCGCGCTGGCGCGGCTCGCGCCCGGACGCCGCGCCGCGTGGGACTGTGCCACGGGCACCGGCCAGGCGGCGACCGGGCTCGCCGCGCATTTCGCGCGGGTCATCGCCACCGACCTGAGCCCGTCGCTTCTGCACGCGGCCCCGCGACACCCGCGGGTGTGGTACGTCGCCGCCCGCGCGGAGGCCAGCCCGCTGCCTGCCGGGTGGGCGGATCTCGTCACGGTGGCGCAGGCGCTCCACTGGCTCGATCTGCCGGCATTCTACGGCGAAACGCGTCGGGTCCTGGTCCCCGACGGGGTGCTCGCCGTCTGGACCTACGACACCGTCCGGCTCGAGCCACCGGGCCTGGACGCGGCGGTGCAGCGGCTCTACCGGAACCGCCTCGGTGCGTACTGGCCCGCCGAGCGGGCCCTGGTCGAGCAGGGCTATCGGTCGCTGCCGTTCCCGTTCGCCCCGGTCGAGGCGCCGCGCGTCGCGATGACCGCGCAGTGGTCGCGGGCGGAGCTGCTCGGCTATCTGCGGACCTGGTCCGCCGTCGAGCGGTTCCGCGCCGCTCGGGGCGTCGACCCGGTGGCGCTCGCCGAGCCGGAGATCGCGGCGGCGTGGCCGGCGGACCGGGAGCGGGTCGCCGTACGCTGGCCGCTGACGGTGCAGGTGGGGCGCCGGTGAGCGCGGCCCTACCGTCCCCCGCGCTGATCCGCTAAGTTGTTGCCCTATGCCGACCTACGAGTATCGTTGCCCGCGGGGCCACGAGTTCGACAAGTTCTCGCCGCGGATGACGAGTCACCCGAGCGCTACCTGTCCCAAGTGTGGCAAGCGGGCCCGGCGGCTGATCTCGGGTGGGGCCGGCCTCGTCTTCAAGGGCTCGGGCTTCTACATCACCGACTACAAGCGGGGCGGTGAGAAGCGGGACGCCGAGCACCACGAAGCCAAGGCGCACGACGCCACGAAGTCCGACAAGAAACTCGACCAGAAGTCCGACCAGAAGTCCGAGTCCGACAAGAAGTCCGCGAAAAAGGACAGCGGCGACAAGTGAAGCCCCAGGACGTGCTCAAGGCCGCGTTGCTCGCCGCGGCGCGGGCCATCGGCGCGCCCGCGGACGATGTGGCGTTCATGGTCGGCCCCACCCGGGACCCGGCGCACGGGGACTTCGCCACCAACCTGGCGATGATGCTCGCGAAGCGGGAAGGCCGTTCCCCCCGGGCGGTGGCCGAGTCGCTCGTGGCGGCGCTGGCGCTGCCGGCGGGGTTCGCGCGGCGGATCGAGGTCGCCGGCCCGGGCTTCATCAACGTCACGCTCGAGGGGAGCCAGCTCGCCGCGGTGCTGGGCGACGTGCTGGCGCGCGGCGCGGCGTACGGCCGCAGTGACGGCGGGCGGGGGCGGCGGGCGAACGTGGAGTTCGTTTCGGCGAACCCCACGGGCCCGCTGCACGTGGGGCACGGTCGGGGGGCGGCCCTGGGGGACGCCATCGCGTCGCTGCTCGAGTGGACGGGATGGGCGGTGGAGCGCGAATTCTACGTGAACGATGCGGGCGTGCAGATCGACAAGCTCGCCCAGTCGCTGTGGGCGCGCGTGCAACAGGCCGTGGGACGTGAGGCCCGGGTCCCCGAGGGCGGCTACCACGGTACGTACATCGCCGAGCTTGCCGAGCGGGTGTTGCAGAAGGAAGGGAAGGGCTTCGCGGACCTGCCGGAGGCGGAGGGCCTGCGGCGCTGCCGCGCCATCGGCGTTCTCTCGCAGCGCGACGAGCAGGACGAGGACCTGCGCGCCTACGGCGTTCGTTACGACGTGGTGTTCGCCGAGTCGAGCCTGTATGCGTCCGACCGCATCCGGCCCACGCTGGAGGAGCTGGCGGCCCGCGGGCACACGTTCGAGTCCGAGGGCGCGCTGTGGCTGCGGACCACGACGTTCGGCGACGACAAGGACCGCGTGCTGCGCAAGTCGGACGGCACGTTCACGTACTTCGTCCCGGACATCGCCTACCACCGCGACAAGCACGAGCGGGGGTTCGACCGGGCGATCGATGTCTGGGGGGCGGACCATCACGGGTACGTGGCGCGCATGCGCGCCGCGATGCGCGCGCTGGGATATCCCGACGCCTTCTTCCACGCCGAGATCGTCCAGCTGGTGCGGGTGATGCGCGGCGGTGACGAGGTGCGCTTCTCGAAGCGCACCGGCGAGTTCGTGACGCTGCGCGACCTCTTCGAGGAGACCGGCGTGGACGCGGCGCGATACTTCTTTCTCATGCGCCGCGGTGATTCGCAGTTCGTCTTCGACGTCGACCTGGCGAAGAGCCAGACCGACGAGAACCCGGTCTTCTACGTGCAGATGGCGCACGCGCGGCTGAGCGGCATCTTCCGGGTGAAGGCGCAGGCCCCGGAATCGGTGGGGCTCACCGGGGCGGACCTCGCGGTGCTGGCGCAGCCCGAGGAGGTCGAGATCCTGAAGCAGGTGCAGGCCTTCCCGGACGTGGTGGCGCGGGCCGCGGAGGCGCTCGAGCCGCACCGCATCACGGCGTTCCTCGAGGGCCTGGCCCGCGTGGTGCACCTGTGGTATCACAAGTACCGCGTCATCGGGGAGCCCGAGGAGGTTCCCCGTCTGGTCCTGGCGCGCGCCGCGCGCCAGGTCCTGGCGAACGGGATGGCCCTGCTGGGGGTCCACGCCCCGGATCGGATGTGATCTCGTGAGTCTGCTGGTGGTCGGCTCGATCGCGCTCGACTCGGTGATCACGCCCTTCGGCGAGACCGCCGATGATCCCGGCGGGTCAGCCGTGTTCTTCTCCGCGGCGGCCGCGCTGCTCCATCCGGTGCAGGTGGTCGGCGTCGTGGGCCGCGACTACCCGCTCGGTGCCCTCAAGCGGCTCGAGGCGCGCGGCGTGGACCTGGGCGGCGTCGAGACCGCGGAGGGCGAGTCCTTCCGCTGGAAGGGCAAGTACTCCTACGACCTCTCCAGCCGCGAGACGCTCGACACGCGGCTCGGGGTGTTCGCGGGATTCCAGCCCAAGCTGCCGCCCGCCTTCCGCGACGCGGCCTACGTCTTCCTGGGCAACATCGACCCCGAGCTCCAGCTCGGCGTGCTGGATCAGATCAAGGCCCCGCGGCTCGTCGCCTGCGATACGATGAACTACTGGATCCAGTCCAAGCGCGACGTGCTGCTCCAGCTGCTGCGCCACATCGACTACCTGATCATCAACGACACCGAGGCGCGCGAGCTGTCGGGCGACTGGAACATCTACCGCGCGGCGCGTTGGGTGCTGACTCACGGACCCCGGGGCGTGATCATCAAGCAGGGGGAGTACGGCGCGATCCTGATGGACGCCGACAGGCTCTTCAAGGTGCCGGCGTACCCGCTGGAGGAGGTGTTCGATCCCACCGGCGCCGGGGATGCGTTCGCCGGAGGCTTCATGGGCCACGTGGCGCGCACCGGCGACCTCTCCGCCGCCAACCTGCGCCTCGCCATGGTCTACGGTGCGGCGATGGGGTCGTTCGCGGTGGAGGAGTTCGGCATCCGGCGCTTCGACGACGTGGACCGGGACGAAGTGGAGGCGCGGGTGCGCGGCTTCGGCGATCTCGTTCACTTCGACCACGGACTGGGGGGGGGGTCGTGAGCGACCGCTACGCGGCGGCGGGCGTCTCCCTGGCGGCGGCGGACGAGGCCAAGCGGCGCATCGTCGAGCTGGTGGCGGGCACCCGCACACCGCTCACCGTGGGACACCTCGGCGCGTTCGGCGGCATGGTCCGCGTGCCCCCGGACGTCGAGCGGCCGGTGCTCGTGCTGTCGACCGACGGGGTCGGGACCAAGGTGCTGGTCGCCGCGCGCGCGGGCGTGCACGACACGGTGGGTGAGGACCTCGTCAACCACTGCGTCAACGACATTCTGGTGCACGGCGCCCGGCCGATCGCGTTCCTCGATTACGTCGCGGCGGGCAGGCTCGAGCCCGACGTGGCGGCGGCCCTGGTTGCGGGCGTGGCCCGCGGCTGTCGCGCACACGCGATGTCGCTCGCCGGCGGCGAGACCGCCGAGCTGCCCGACCTCTATCAGCCCGGACACTACGACCTCGCCGGCTCGATCGTCGGCGTGGTGGACGAGCGGCGCGCATTGCACGGCGACCGCGTCACGGCGGGCGACGCGCTCATCGGCTACGCCTCCACCGGTCTCCACACCAACGGATACACCCTGGCGCGGCGGATCGTGTTCGACACCATGGGGCTGGACGTCGGCGATCCGTTCCCGGAGACCGGGCAGACGGTGGGCGAGGCACTCCTCGCGGTGCACCGGAGCTACGCCGCCGCGGTGACACCGGTGCTCGACCGCCTCCACGCGCTGGCGCACGTCACCGGCGGCGGCATCCCCGGCAATCTGGTCCGGGTGCTGCCGCCCGAGTGCGAGGCGCTGGTCGACTCCGGCGGCTGGCCGTGGCCCGCGCTGTTCCGTGTGCTGGCGCGGGTCGGCGACGTGGGGCTCGCCGAGATGCGCCGCGTGTTCAACCTCGGGATCGGGATGATCGCGGTGGCCCCGCCCGATGCCGTGGACGCCGTCCGCCGGGCCGCCGCGGCCGCGGCCGTGCCGACCTGGATCATCGGCGAGGTCCGCCCGGGCGCCCGGGGCGTCCGATTCACGGCGCGGTAGGCGCTCCGGAGGAGGCTCGCTGCGCACGACGCACTCGGCCGCCGAGCAGGACGCGATGCGCCGCGCCATCGACCTGGCGTGGCGCGGGTGGGGACGGGTCGCGCCGAACCCGCTCGTCGGGGCGGTCGTGCTGCGGGGTGCGCGGGTCGTCGGCGAGGGCTGGCACGCCGAGTTCGGCGGGCCGCACGCCGAGATCGCGGCGCTCGCAGCGGCTGGGGAGGCGGGTCGCGGCGCGACGCTGGTGGTCACGCTCGAACCGTGCGCCCATCACGGCAAGACGCCGCCGTGCACCGACGCGATCCTGGCGGCGGGCCTGACCCGCGTCGTGTGCGCGATCCGCGACCCCGACCCGCGTGCGCGCGGCGGCCTCGAGGTGCTGCACGCGGCCGGCGTGGCGGTGGCCGACGGCCTGCTCGGGGCGGACGCCGCCGCGCAGAACGCGTCCTTCCTCTTCAGCCGCACCCGCACCGACCGCCCGTTCGTCGCCCTCAAGCTCGCCACCTCGATCGACGGCCGCATCGCCGACCGGACCGGGCAGTCGCGGTGGCTCTCGGGCGAGCCCGCGCGCGAGTGGGTCCACTGGCTCCGGGCGGGGTTCGACGCGCTCGCCGTGGGCGGGGTGACCGCCCTCACCGACGACCCGCGACTCACCGTGCGTGGCGCGGTGACGCCCCGCCGACCCCCGGTGCGCCTCGTCTTCGACCGGCGGGCGATGCTCAACGCCGGCGTGCGGCTGGTGGCGACGGCGCGCGAGACGCCCACCTGGGTGGTCGCATCAGCCACGGCCCCCGCCGCCAACGTGGCGGTGCTGGAGGCCAACGGCGTGCGCGTCCTGCGGCCGGCCGACCTGACGGAGGGCCTCGCCCTGGTGCGGGCCGAGGGGATCGCGTCCCTGCTGTGCGAGGGCGGTGGGGCGCTGGGAGCCCGGCTGCTCGCCCTGGGCCTGGTGGACCGGCTCTACTGGGTCCAGGCGCCGGTGTGGCTCGGCGCGGACGGCGTTGCGGCGTTCCCGGACCTGCCGGGCGCATTGCTGGGCGAAGCGGCGCGCTGGGTGCCGGTGGAGCGCCGGGCCCTGGGCCCCGATACATTACTGGTGTTGGACCGCGAGCCATGTTCACCGGGATCGTGACGGCGGTCGGGACGATCGCGTCGGTCCGCCGTCCGGGCGAGGGAGCGGGGACGGGGGACGGGGGACGGGTGTTGCGGATTAGGGCGCCGTACCGCGGTCTGAAACGCGGCGAGAGCGTGGCCGTGAGCGGCGCGTGTCTCACCGTGACCCGGGTGCTGCGCGGGGGGTTCGAGGTCGAAGCGGTGGGGACCACGCTCGGGCGGACGCTGTTCGGTGAGTACGCGCGAGGCCGGCGCGTGAACCTCGAGCGCGCGGTGCGGGCGGCCGATCGGTTGGGCGGGCACCTGGTCCAGGGGCACGTGGACGGGGTGGGTACGGTCGAGCGGGTGGAGCGGCGTGGTGACGCGTGGCTGTACGATCTGCGCGTCCCGCCGGAGGTGGCGGAGGTGACGATCCTGCACGGATCGGTCGCGGTGGACGGCGTGAGTCTCACGGTGAACGCGCTCCCGGCGCCCGGCGTCGTGCAGATCAGTCTCATCCCCCACACGGTCGCCGTCACGACCCTTGGCGCACTGGCCCCGGGTGACCGGGTCCACGTCGAGGCGGACGTCGTCGGCAAATACGTGAGACAACTATGCAGCCGGGAACGATAGCCCAGGCGATCCAGGACATCCGCGACGGTCGGCTGGTGATCGTCGCGGACGACGAGCAGCGCGAGAACGAGGGTGACCTCGTCGGCGCGGCGGAGCGGGTCACGCCCGACATGATCAACTTCATGGCGACGTACGGCCGCGGGCTGATCTGTCTCACCCTCACGCCGGAGCGCTGCCAGGCGCTCGGCCTGCACCAGATGGCGGAGGTCAACACCGAGGCGCACGAGACGGCGTTCACCGTGAGCGTGGACGCGGCGGCGCGCTTCGGCGTCACCACCGGCATCTCGGCCGCGGACCGGGCGGCGACGATCCGGGTGGCGATTGACCCGGCGGCCGTCCCGGCCGACCTGCGGCGACCGGGCCACGTCTTCCCGCTGCGCGCGCGGCGGGGCGGGGTCCTGCAGCGCGTGGGCCAGACCGAGGCGAGCGTCGACCTGGCGCGCCTCGCCGGGCTGTATCCCGCCGGCGTGATCTGCGAGATCCTCAACGCCGACGGGTCGATGGCGCGCCGCGCGGACCTCGAGCGCTTCGCCGACGCGCACGGCCTCACCTTCGTGACCGTGGCACAGCTCGTCGCTCACCGGCTCCAGACCGAGCGGCTGGTGCATCGGGTGGCGCAGGCCCGTCTGCCCACGCCATCCGGCGAGTTCCGCATCGTCGCCTACCGCAACGACGTCGACGACGCGGAGCACGTGGCGCTGGTGTACGGCGCCGTCGAGGGGCGCCGCGACGTGCTGGTGCGCATGCACTCGAAGTGCCTCACCGGCGACGTGTTCGGCTCGACCCGCTGCGACTGCGGCTGGCAGCTCCAGAGCGCGATGCGTGCCATCGCCGCGTCGGGTGCCGGCGTCGTGGTCTACCTCGACCAGGAGGGGCGCGGCATCGGCCTGCTCAACAAGCTCAAGGCCTATGAGCTCCAGGACGTCGGGCACGACACCGTGTCGGCGAACGAGTCGCTGGGGTTCAAGGCCGACCTGCGCAACTACGGCATCGGCGCCCAGATCCTGCTCGACCTCGGCCTGTCCGCGATCCGCGTGCTCACCAACAACCCGATGAAGCTGGTGGGCCTCGAAGGGTACGGTCTCGAGATCGTCGCGCGCGAGCCCATCGTGCCGCCACCCTCGGACGAGAACCGTGCCTACCTCGACGTGAAGCGGGACAAGCTCGGGCACTTGCTCACGCACGGACCGTGACCGAGATCGAGGGGAACCCGCGCGCGCCCGATCACGGCCGGATCGCGGTGATCGTCAGCCGCTACAACGAGCTCGTGACGGGTCGCCTCCTCGACGGCGCCCGCACCTGCCTCCGCGAGTACGGCGTGACCGAGGACCGCGTGGACGTGATCTGGACCGCGGGGGCGTTCGAGTTGCCGGCGGTGACCGCGGCGGTGGCCGCGACGGGGCGATACGGCGCGATGGTCGTGCTCGGTTGCGTGATGCGCGGCGAAACCCCGCACTTCGAGTACGTCGCGCAGGAGGTCGCCCGCGGGCTCGGTCACATCGCGCGGGAGCACCGCATCGCCGTGGGGTTCGGGGTCCTCACCACGGACTCGCCGGCGCAGGCGTTCGCGCGCGCCGGGGGCGAGGCCGGCAACAAGGGGTACGAGGCTGCCGACGCGGCGCTGCGCACCGCCGACTTGCTGGCGCAGCTGAGCCGTGCTCCGACCGGAGACTAGAGCCCGCGCGCGGGCCCTCCAGATCCTCTACGCGTGGGACCAGCGCGGCCAGCCGTCCATCGAATCGGTGATCGCGCGCCTCGCCCCGCTGTGGGGGCCGGGCCCGGCCCTCGATCGGGCGGCCGACCTCGCCGCCAAGGCGGCCGCGGGTGCGGCGGACTTCGACCGCGACGTGGCGGACGCCGCGCACCATTGGCGCCTCGAGCGCCTGGGCGCGATCGAGCGCAACATCCTGCGGCTGGCCCTCGCCGAGCTCGCCGAGGGCGCGACGCCGGCGCGGGTCGTGCTGGACGAGGCTGTCCGCCTGGCGCACTGGTTCGCCGGACCCAGGGCACCGGGATTCGTCAATGGCATCCTCGACGCGGTCGCCCGGGACGCGGGCGCCCTGTGAGGATCCTGCTCGTCAACTGGAACGATCGCGACAACCCCCACGCCGGCGGTGCCGAGATCCATCTGCACGAGATCTTCGGCCGCCTGGCCCGCACGGGCCACGGCGTGGACCTCGTGGCGAGCGGCTGGCCGGGTGCCGCGTCGGCGGCGGACGTCGGCGGCATCCGGGTGTGGCGCATCGGCGGCCGGCACTCCTTCGCCGTGCGGGCGCGGGGGGCGGTCCGGCGTGCCCTCGCCCGGACTCGCTATGACGTGGTGGTGGAGGACATCAACAAGGTCCCCCTCTACCTGCCGACCCTGACGCGCCTGCCGTTCTGCGCGCTGGTGCCCCATCTCTTCGGGACGACGGCCTTCGTCGAGGCGAGCTGGCCGATGGCCGCGGTGGTGTGGGTCGCGGAGCGGCCGATCCCGCGCGTGTACCGGCGGGCATGGTTCCACGCCATCTCCGAGAGCACGCGGGACGACCTGGTCCGCCGCGGCGTGCCGCGCGATCGCATCGACGTGATCTATCCTGGCGTGGACAGCGGGTGGTTCCACCCCGACCCCGCCGTGGCGCGCGCGGCCGCGCCCACGTTCTTGTACGTGGGGCGCCTCAAGCGTTATAAAGGAGTGGACACGGCGCTCCGCGCGCTGGCCCGGGCCCGCGGCACCCGCGGGGACCTGGCGCTCCAGGTCGCGGGGCAGGGTGACGACCGCCCGCGTCTCGAGCGGCTGGCCCGCGATCTGGGACTCGCCGATGCCGTCCGCTTTCTCGGATTCGTGCCGGAGGAGGAGAAGCGGCGACTGCTGCGCGAGGCGTGGGCGGTGGTGTTCCCCAGCCCCAAGGAGGGGTGGGGCATCTCGAACGTGGAGGCGGCCGCCTGCGGGACGCCGGCCGTGGCCTCCGACAGTCCGGGGCTCCGCGAGTCGGTGCGCCACGGCGAAACGGGCTTCCTGGTCCCGCACGGCGACGCGGCCGCGCTCGCGGAACGGATGCTGGCGCTGGCGGCGGACGCGAGGCTGGTCCAGCGCCTCGGGGCCAGGGCCCGGGAGTTCGCCGCCGGTCTCACCTGGGAGGCCGCCGCCCGCGCCACGGAGTCGCAGCTCGAACGGATCATCCACCACGGAGGATGAAGGTGCGCATTACCATCACGGCCCGTCACGTTGACGTCTCCGACGAGCTGCGGGCACGTGCCCGCGACCTCGTCTCGCGTCTCGCGAAAGTCGGGTCGCGCCTCCACACCGCGCGCGTCACGTTCGGGGAGGACCATGGCGAGTCCATGGTCGAGCTCCAGGTGCAGGCCTCCCGCGGCAAGGTCCATGTCGCCCGTGGCCTGGGCGCCGACCATCGCACCGCGCTCGACCGCGCGGCCGATCGCCTGCGCCGACAGGTCGGCCGGAACCCCGCCCGCGTTCGCACGCTGCAGCGCCAGGGACGGTGACGCCGAGCGAGGTGAAGGTCCGCGACCTCCTCGCCCGCAAGGGCGACCCCCTCCAGCTCGAGGTACTGGCCGGGGCGGCCGGTCTCGACCGCGCGATCACGACGGTCGAGGCATCGAGCCCGGGGCTCGCCCTCGCCGGTTACACCGGCCGCTTCGTGGGCGACCGCGTCCACATCCTGGGCGAGACGGAGATGCAATACCTCGCGGACCTCGATGCCGCGACCCGCCGCGCCCGGCTCGAGGCGCTGTTCGGTTTCGATCTCCCGTGCGTGATCGTCACCAAAGCGCAGGAGCCCCCGGCCGAGCTCGCCGAGCTGGCCGAGCGTACCGGTGTCCCATTGATCCGGACCGCGCTCAAGACCGGGGAGTTCTACCGCCGCCTGCGCCCGTTCCTCGACGATGCCGTGGCGCCCGCCACGACCGTGCACGCCTCCCTCGCCGACGTGTACGGCGTGGGCCTGCTGTTCGTGGGGCGTTCGGGGATCGGCAAGAGCGAGTGCGTGCTCGACCTGGTGGAGCGCGGGCACCGGCTCGTGGCGGACGACCTGGTCCACATGACCCGCCGCGGCAACGACGTGCTGCTGGGACGCGGTCACGAGCTGTCCCAGCATCACATGGAGATCCGCGGCGTGGGGCTGGTGGACATCAAGGCGCTGTTCGGCGTCCGCTCCGTCCGCCAGCAGAAGCGCGTCGAGGTCGTGGTGCGGCTCGAGGACTGGGACAACACCCGCGAGTACGACCGCACCGGTCTCGACGGCCAGACCACCGAATACCTCGGGGTCCCCCTGCCCATCGTCACCGTGCCGCTCAATCCGGGCAAGAATCTCACGGTGATCTGCGAGGTGGTGGCGATGCACCACCTGCTGCGCTTCGCGGGCGTGGACACGGCGCGTGCCTTCAACGAGCGGCTGATCCGCCACATGCGCGAGAAGCGCGAGGTGGAGGAGTACCTCGAGGAGGACTATGAGTGAGCCGTTGCGCGGCGTGGTCGTGTCCCACGCCGCCGTCGCGCAGTCGCTGGTGGCGGCGGTGGGCGCCATCACCGGTCTGGGGGACGCTCTCACCCCGGTGAGCAACGAGGGGTGTGATCCCGAGGCGCTGCGTGAGCGCGTCGCCGAGGCCGCGGGGACGGGACCCGCCGTCCTGTTCGTGGACCTGCCGGGGGGCTCCTGCCTCACCAGTGCCGTGCGCCTCGCCCAGGGACGGACGGATCGTGCCGTCGTGACGGGCGTGAACCTCGCGATGCTGCTCGAGTTCGTGTTCCACCGCGACCTCGACCCTGCCGCGGCCGCGCGGCGCGCCGCCGAAGCGGGCGGCCGCGCCATCCAGGCTCGGGTGGCATGAGCATCGCGCTCTACCGCGTCGACGACCGGCTCATTCACGGGCAGGTCGTGGTCGGGTGGGGCCAGCCCCTGAACTGCGAACGCATCGTGCTGGTCGACGACGAGGTCCGGGCGAGTGACTGGGAGCAGGACCTCTACCGCATGGGGGTACCGCCCCACATGGAGGTGGCCTTCGCCTCGGTGGACGAGGCGGTCGCCCGGCTGCCTGCCTGGGAGGCCGACGCCCGGCCCACGATCGTGCTCATGGGAGATCTGGACACCGCCGCCGCGCTGTGCGATCGGTGCCCGCAGGTGCGCCAGCTCAACATCGGCGGCATCCACCATCGCGCCGGACGCACCGAGCGCATCCGCTATGTCTACCTGACCGACCTCGAGGCCGCCCGGCTGCGGGAGATCGCGGCCGGCGGCGTGACGGTCACGGCTCAGGACGTCCCCACCGCGGCGCCCGTCCCGCTGGAGCAGTTCGCGTGATCGGCGCGGCGGACCTGGTCGTGCTGCTGGTCTGGGGCACGGTGGTGGGGCTCGATCTCGTGACCGGTCCGCAGGTGATGATCGCGCGGCCGCTCGTGGCGGGGACCGTGGCGGGATGGCTGCTGGGCGATGCGGCCACCGGCCTGCTGATCGGCGTGCTGTTCGAGCTGTTCCAGTACGACGTGCTGCCGGTCGGGGCCTCGCGCTACCCCGAGTACGGGCCGGCCACGGTCGCGGCCGTCGCGGCGGCCCACGGCGTCGCCGGGCCCGCGGGGCTTGCCCTCGGCGCGCTCGTCGGTCTCGCGACGGGCGTGGCGGGTGGCGCGAGCCTGGGGGTCGTGCGCCGGCTCAATACCGGGGCCGTGCGGGCCGCGGCGCCGCGCCTCGAGGCGGGGGACCCGCGCACGCTGGCACGCCTGCACGCGGCGGGCGTGGCACGCGACGGGGCGCGGGCCGCGGCGGTGACCGCGCTCGGGCTGGCCCTCGCCTGGCTCGCTCGGGCGGTCCTCGCCGCGACGCTCGCCCCGCCAGCCCTGGCCCTGGCCGCCGCCGCCGCGGGCGGCGCCGCGCTCGCGGCCGCGATGAGCGGGACGCTGCGGCTGGTCGGGCGCGGCCCGGACGTGCGCTGGCTCGCCGCCGGGGTCGTCACCGGCACCCTGCTCGTGTGGTTGCGGTGAGGCCGGGCCTGGGTGCGACCTTCCTGCGCCTCTTCGGGGTGCAGGCCTCGTGGAACTACGATCGCATGATCGGCATCGGGGTGGGCGTCGCTGAAGAGCCGCTGCTGCGTGACCTCGGCCGGGCCGAGGGCGAGGCGGCGTACCGCGCGGCCGTGGGGCGGGGGGCGGGGTTCTTCAATTCTCACCCGTATCTCGCCGGCCTGGCGGTCGGCGCCACGGCCCGCGCCGAGTACGACCACGTGCCGCCGGAGCAGATCGAGCGCCTGCGGGCCGCGCTGTGCGGGCCGCTCGGGTCGCTGGGTGACCGTCTCGTGTGGGCGGGTTGGCTGCCGTTCGTGAGCGGGCTGGCGCTCGCTGCGGCGGTGCTGGGGGCGGGCGCGGCCGCGGTGGTCGGGTTCCTCGTGGTCTACAACGCCGGGCACGTCGCGCTGCGGTGGTGGGCGCTGCGGGCCGGCTGGGACCACGGCATGCGCGTGGCGGCGGCGCTCCATGCGCCGGCCCTGCAGCGCGCCGCCCGCCTCACGGCCCCCGCGATGGCGTTCGCGGCCGGTCTCGCGCTGCCGGCGGGCGGGGCGGCGCTGTCGGGTGTGGAGCCCGAATGGGCGCGCGCGGTGTTCATCGGCGTCACGGTCGCCGGGTTGGGGGTGCTGTCCTGGCTCCGCACGCTGGTCGACGGCGCGCGGCTCGGCCTCGCGGCGACCGCGCTGGCGCTGGCCGTGGGCGGGTTGTTCTGGTGAACGAGCGCGAGGCGCGGATCGTGAACCCCCTCGGCATGCACGCGCGCCCCGCGGCCGAGTTCGTCAAGACCGCGAACCGGTTCCGCAGTCAGGTGTCGGTGCGCCGGGGGGACCTCACCGTGAACGGGAAGAGCATCATGGGCATGATGATGCTGGCGGCGGAGCGGGGGGCGACGCTCGTCATCGCCGCGGACGGCGCGGACTCGGCCGAGGCGCTCGAGGCGCTGTGCGGACTCGTGGCCGCGGGCTTCAACGAGATGGACCTGACCGAATGACCGACCGGCTGCTCAAGGGCTCCGGCGTCTCGCCGGGGATGGCCGTCGGCCCCGCCGTCGTGGTGCGGTGGGCGATGCCGGAGGTCCCGCATCGCATCGTGCCGCGGTCGCAGGTGGAGCGCGAGGTGCGGCGACTCCGCGCGGCCGTGCGGGACGTGAAAGGCCACCTCGGGGAGCTCAAGGAGCGGGTCGAGGACCGCGCCGGCGTGGACGAAGCGCGCATCTTCGACGCCCAGATCCTGATGCTGGAGGACGACGTCTTCCTCGGCGGGATCGAGGACCTGATCCGCGAGAACCACCTCACGGCGGAGAAGGCGTTCGAGTTCAAGGCCCTCGAGGTACGTGATGCCTGGGCCGCCACGGGCAGTCCGCTGCTGGTCGACCGGCTCGCCGACCTCACGGGCGTGACGATCCGCGTGGTCCACCACCTCATGCGGCGCGGTTTCGACGACCTGTGGAGCGGGATCGCGGCCCGCTCGATCGTGGTGGCGAAGGAGCTGACGCCGGGGCTCACCGTCCAGCTCGACCGCGAGCACATCGTGGGGCTGGTGAGCGAGCAGGGGACGCGGACGTCCCATGCCGCGATCCTCGCCCACTCGATCGGCATCCCGGCGGTGTTCGGGGTGCCCGATGCCGTGGAGCGCATCATGCAGGGCCGGACGGTGGTGGTGGACGGCTCCCGCGGCACCGTGCTGCTCGACCCCACGGCGGAGGAGCTGGCTGAGGCGCAGGGGCGCGAGGCGATTCGGCTGGAACTCGAGCGCCAGCTCGAGACGGCGGTGGATCAGCCGGCGACGACCACCGACGGGCACCGTATCGCGCTGCGGGGCAACGTGGACCTCCCCGAAGAGATCGCGCCGGCCCGGCGCCTCGGGGCCGAGGGCGTCGGGCTGCTGCGCACCGAGTTCCTCGTCACCGGCCACAGTCGGCTGCCGACCGAGGACGAGCAGGCGGCGTACTTCACCCGCGTGGGCGCCGCCTTCCCCGGCCAGCCGGTGGTGGTGCGCACGTACGATCTGGGCGGCGACAAGTTCCCGGCGGCGTTCCGCGCGCCCGCCGAGCCCAACCCGTTCCTCGGGTGGCGGGCGATCCGCGTCTGTCTGGACCACGAGGACATGTTCCGGACGCAGATCCGCGCCGTGCTGCGCGCTGCGGCCACGGCGCCGATCCATCTGATGATTCCCCTCGTGACGCGCCTCGACGAAGTGGAACGCACCCGCGCGCTCGTGGCGGATGAGGCGGTCCGCCTCGCCCGCGAGGGAATCCCGGCGGCGACGCAGCTGCCGGTGGGGGTGATGATCGAGACCCCGGCCGCGGCGGTGCTCGCGGACCGCCTCGCCGCGGTGAGCGATTTCCTCTCCGTCGGCACGAACGACCTCACCCAGTACACCCTGGTGGTGGACCGCGGCAACGCCCGGTTGGCGGACCGCTTCACCCCGCACGATCCCAGCGTGTTGCGGCTGCTCAGGATGGTGTCCGACGCCGCGCGGACAGCGGGCAAGCCCGCCAGCGTGTGCGGGGAGATGGCCTCCGAGCTGCTGCCCGCGTTCCTGCTGATCGGGCTCGGATACGACACGCTGTCGGTCGCCCCGCCGGCGCTGCCGGTCCTGCGGTGGCTGGTGCGCCACGTCAGCGCCGCGCACGCGCGGGCCGCGGCCGATGAAGCGCTGGCGGCGCAGAGCGCCGCGGATGTTCTCGCGGTCGCGCGGCGCGCACTCGCCGAGGTGGTGGACCTGCGACTGCTGGCCGATTACGTCCCTGGTTGCCCGGAGGTAGAGCCCCCGCTAGCTTGATCATTCTGCCCCGAAAGGAACGCGTCAGGATGCCAGGATCCCGCCACGTTTTCACCTCCGAGTCGGTCACCGAAGGCCACCCCGACAAGATCGCCGACCAGATCTCCGACGCGGTGCTCGACGCGATCATCGCGCACGATCCGACCGCGCGGGTCGCGTGCGAGACGCTGGTCACGACGGGGCTCGCGGTGGTGGCGGGGGAGATCACGACCACCACGTACGTTCACGTGCCGGACATCGTGCGCGGGACGATCACGGCGATCGGATATACCGACGCCAGCTTCGGCTTCGACGCCCAGACGTGCGCGGTCCTCACGACCATCGACCGGCAGTCCGGCGACATCGCGATGGGTGTGGACACGGGTGGCGCCGGCGATCAGGGGATGATGTTCGGCTACGCCACGAACGAGACCGATTCCCTCATGCCGCTGCCGATCGTGCTCGCCCATCGGCTGGCCGAGCGACTCGCCTCGGTCCGCAAGTCGGGTCAGTTGTCGTTCCTGCGGCCCGACGGGAAGACCCAGGTCAGCGTGATCTACGAGGACGACCGCCCCGTCGGCATCAGCAAGGTGGTGGTCTCGTCCCAGCACTCGGAGAAGGTCGACTCCGCCGACCTGCGCGCCGGGATCATCGCCCACGTGGTGAACCCGGTGCTCGAGGAGCACGGCTTCCCGGTGGGCGACGCTGATATCCTGGTGAACCCCACCGGACGCTTCGTGATCGGTGGCCCGCAGGGCGACGCGGGGCTCACCGGCCGCAAGATCATCGTGGACACCTACGGCGGCATGGCCCGCCACGGCGGCGGTGCCTTCAGCGGCAAGGACCCCTCCAAAGTCGACCGCTCGGGCGCCTATGCGATGCGCTGGGTGGCGAAGAACATCGTCGCGGCCGGCCTGGCGCGCCGCTGCGAGGCCCAGGTGGCGTACGCCATCGGGGTGGCCGAGCCCGTATCCATCATGATCGAGACATTCGGCACCGGCACGGTGCCCGAGGCGGCGCTCGAGGACGCGGTCCGGGAGGTGTTCGACCTTCGCCCGGGCCAGATCATCGCGGCGCTCGACCTGCGTCAGCCGGTGTACCGCCGCACCGCCGCCTACGGCCATTTCGGTCGCCCGCCGGAGGCGGGTCGGTACGTGGATACGACCGTGTCGAAGGACATCGAGTACTTCACCTGGGAACGCGTGAACCGTGTCGAGGACCTGCGCCTCGCCGTGCAGCGGTCCCGGAACTACCCTTCAGCCAAGACGGTGGGATGACGACGACCGCGCAGTCCCCGATGTCGGACGTGAAAGATCTCTCCCTCGCCGCCGAGGGGCGCCGCCGCACCGAATGGGCGGAGCGCTCCATGCCGGTCCTGCGCCAGCTGCGCGAGCGGTTCGCGCGCGAGCGGCCGCTCGCCGGCAAGCGGCTGTCGGCCTGTCTCCACGTGACGAGCGAGACCGCCAATCTCGCGGTCACCCTCAAGGCCGGCGGCGCCGACGTCGCGCTGTGCGCGTCGAACCCACTGTCCACCCAGGACGACATCGCGGCCCACCTGGTGCACGATCACGGCATCAAGGTGTTCGCGATCAAGGGCGAGGACCACGCCACGTACTACGAGCACATCCGGGCGGCGCTGGCCCACCGTCCCGACATCACCATGGACGACGGGGCGGACCTGGTCGGGGCGCTGCACATGGTCGCGCTCGAGCGGCTGGACGACCTCGCGCCGCCGGTGCGCGCGTGGGTGGAGACGCTGCAGCCGCAACAGCGCAAGGCGCTGGTGACGGGCGTGATCGGCTCCACGGAGGAGACCACGACCGGGGTGATCCGTCTCAAGGCGATGGCGCAGGAGGGGGTGCTCCAGTTTCCGGTGATCGCGGTGAACGACTCCGAGACCAAGCACCTGTTCGACAACCGGTACGGCACCGGCCAGTCCACCCTCGACGGCATCCTGCGGGCGACCAACCTGCTCATCGCCGGGAGCACCGTGGTCGTGGCGGGGTATGGATGGTGTGGGCGCGGGTTCGCCATGCGGGCCCGCGGCGCGGGCGCCAACGTCATCGTGACGGAGATCGACCCGCTCAAGGCGCTGGAGGCCCAGATGGACGGCTACCGGGTGATGCCGATGGCCGAGGCGGCGCCGCTGGGGGACATCTTCGTGACGCTGACCGGCAACATCGAGGTGATCCGGCTCGAGCACATGCGCGCCATGAAGGACGGGGCGGTGGTGGCGAACTCGGGCCACTTCAACGTGGAGATCGACCTCGACGCGCTCAAGCGCACCGCGGAGGGTCCGGGGGCGGCGCGCGACTTCGTGGAGGAGTGGCGGCTCGGTGGGAAGCGCGTCTTCGTGCTGGGGGACGGCCGGTTGATCAACCTGGCCGCGGCCGAGGGGCACCCGGCGAGCGTGATGGACATGTCGTTCGCCAACCAGGCGCTGGCCGCCGAGTACGTCGTGCAGCAGCACGCGACCCTGGGGAAGAAGGTCTATCGCATTCCGGCCGAGCTCGACCGCGAGATCGCGCGGCTCAAGCTCCAGGCGATGGGGGCGCGGATCGACGAGCTCACGCCCGTCCAGCAGAAGTACCTCGCGTCGTGGGACATGGGCACGTGACGACGGCGGCCCCGGCGGCGCGGTGATCCAGGTCCGCGTGGCGCACCTCGGGCTCGACCGGGCGACCAACACGCCCGTCGTGATCCTCCAGGAGCACGAGGGCGAGCGCGTCCTGCCGATCTGGATCGGGCCCGCCGAGGCCAACGCGATCGCGATGGAGCTGGCCGGGATGAAGTTCTCCCGGCCGCTCACCCACGACCTGCTGAAGCAGGTCATCGTGGGGTTGGGCGCGGACCTGCGCAAGGTCATCATCACCCAGGTCAAGGACAACACCTACTACGCGGAGCTCCACATCTATCGGGGCGACGCGGTCATCCAGATCGACGCGCGGCCGTCGGACTCGATCGCCGTGGCGCTGCGCCTCAAGGCGCCCATCTTCACGAGCGAAGAGCTGCTCGACGTGACCTCCATCGACATGGGCGACCAGGCTCCGGAGCAGGGGCCGCAGCCGCTCGATCCCGATCAGCTCAAATCCTACCTCCAGGGGCTCGATCCTGAGGATTTCGGCAAGTTCTCGCCGTGATCTCCTGACGGGCGTCCTCGTGACGCTCGTGACCGCCCCGCTCGGGGCCCAGGGGTTCACGGTGACGGGGGACGTCGCGCGCGGCGGAGCGGGCGGCGGGCGGACGCCCGTCGCCGGGCGGTGGGCCGTGCTGCACCGCGTCACGGCCCAGGGTGGGGCGCCGATCGACTCGATCCGCACCGACCGCGATGGCCGGTTCCGCTTCCGCCTCGCGGCCCCCGACACCGCCGCGGTCTACCTGGCCAGCACCGAGTGGCACGGCGTCGGCTACTTCACGGCGCCTGTGCGACTGATCGGACGCCCCGCCGACACCCTCGAGACGCTGGTGGTGTGGGACACGAGCTCGACCGGCCCGCCCATCCGTCTGGTGCGCCGCCTCACCACCATCGCCCGGCTCGACAATGCCGACGGCACGTTCGACGTGCTCGAGGTCTTCCATATCGAGAACCGCGGTGTCACGGCGCGCGTGAGCGACGACACGGCCCGGCCCGTGTGGTCGGTGACGATCCCGCGAGCCGCCATCCAGTTCCAGGCCCGCGAGGGCGACGTCTCGCCGGACGCGGTGGTCCGCCGCGGCGACCAGGTCGGCGTGCACGGCACGATCGCGCCGGGTGGCATCCGCCAGGTCAGCGTGACCTACGCCCTGCCGCGCGACCTGCGCACCGTCGAGGTGCCGGTGGATCAGCCCACGGGGCAGGTGGACCTGCTCATCGAGGGGGACGGCGCGGACGTGACCGGCCCCACGATCACGGCGCTCGATCCCGATTCGATCGAGGGGCGCGTCTTCCGCCGGTTCGCGACCGGGGCCCTCGACACCGGCGCGGTGTTGACGGTGACGTTGCCGGCGGCGCGCGCGGGGGTCCAGCGGATCCTGCCGTTCGTCGTCGCCGCCCTCGTGCTGGCGTTCGCCGGTGGCGCCTGGGTCGCGCTGCGCCCCCGGCGCGGAGCGGCCAGCGCCTGAGCGCGGGTTGCGCCCGCCGGGCCCCCGCAGTACAATCGCCATCGTAGAGCGAACCGGGTCACGGAAGCCGGTGCGAGTCCGGCGCGGCCCCGCCACTGTGACGGGCGATGTTTCGCGGTTCTGAACGCCACTGGGTCTTCCCGGGAAGGCGAGCCGCGGCCCGAAGTCAGGAGACGCCCCTGTTCGCGCCACCTCGATGTCCCTCGCGGGAGGGATGGTGGCGTCACGCGTCTCCTCGCGTGCGCTGACCCATCTCCGGCCTGTCGGGGGTGGGTTTTGTGCACATGCGCCGTGGGAACCGCAGCGTCGTTGCCGGCCTCGCGTTCCTTGCCGCCTGCGGGGGCGAGGGCGCCCCGGGCCGTCCCGCTGCCCTCGCCGTCACGGACGATGCCGGCCGGCGGGTCACCCTCGCGGCGCCCGCCGCCCGCGTCGTCTCGCTCGCCCCGTCGCTCACGGAGCTGCTCTTCGCCCTCGGCGCGGGGCCGCAGGTCGTCGGGCGCACGACCTGGTGCCGCTACCCGGCCGCCGCCGCTGCCGTGCCCGACCTGGGGGACGGGCTCAATCCCAACCTCGAGGCGGTGGCCGCGCGCCGGCCCGACCTCGTGCTGCTCTATCACTCGCCGCTCAACGAGACGGCCGCCGCCCAGCTCGCGCGGCTCGGCATCGTCGCGGTGCTGCTGCGCCAGGACCGCCACACGGACGTCGCGCGCCACGCGCGCCTGCTCGGGGTCCTCACCGGTCATCCGCGCGCCGGCGACTCGATCGGCCGGGTGCTGGACTCGGTCGTCGCCCGTCCCGCGCCGCCCGCCGCCGTCCGCGTCGCGTTCGTCGTCTGGGACGCCCCGCCAACGGTGATCGGGGCGGGGAGCTACCTCGATGAGCTGGTGACCCTCGCCGGCGGGGCGAACGTGTTCCACGACCTCGCACCCGCATCCGCTACCGTGTCGCTCGAGACGATGGCCGCCCGGGATCCCGGGATCATCGCGATCCTCGCCGACTCGGGCGCCGTGATGCCCCCGGCGTGGGCCCGCCGGCCCGAGTGGCGGGTGGTGCGCGCCGTGCGCGAGGGCCGGTTCCTGGCGCTGCCCGCAGACCTGTTCGGCCGGCCATCGCCGCGCGCCGGGGAAGCGGTAGCCGAGCTGCGCCGCCTCCTCGCGCGCGGAACACCGTGAGGTGGTTCGTCCTGGGGCTCGCGGCGGTCGGCGCCCTCGGCGCCGCGGTGGTACTGGGGCCGACCGCCATCCCGTTCGCCGAGCTGGGGACGTCGCCCATCGTGCGGGACCTGCGACTGCCGCGCGCGCTGCTCGCGTTCCTCGTCGGGGGCGCCCTCGCCACGGCGGGGACGGGTCTGCAGGGGCTGCTGCGCAATCCGCTCGCCGACCCCTTCCTGCTCGGCCTCTCGGGCGGAGCGGGATTGGGCGCCGTGCTGGCGATCGCCCTTGGCTGGGGGGGGCCCTGGGGTCTGCCGATCGCCGCGTTCGCCGGAGCGATGGGCGCGATGATCCTGGTCTACCGGCTCGGGCTGGTGGGCGGGGGCGCGCTCGATCCGCGCACCATGCTGCTCGCCGGCGTCGCCGTGGGCGCGTTCGCTGCCGCCGTCACCACCGCGATCGTGTCGCTCGCGGAAGCGTCGCAGCTGCGGAACGCGTTCCTGTGGCTGTGGGGTGGGTTGTCGGGCGCGTCGTGGCAGACGCTGGCGGTGCTGGCGGCGTACATCCCCGTGCCGCTCGCGGTCCTCGCGGCCGCGGCGCGGCCGCTCGACCTGCTGGCCCTGGGCGAGGAGCCGGCGCGCTACCTCGGCGCCGACGTCGAGCGGGTGAAACGCCGCGTGTATCTGGCGGCCTCGCTGCTCACCGCGGCCGCGGTGGCGGTCTCGGGCGTCATCGGCTTTGTCGGCCTGCTGGTGCCACACCTGGCGCGTCACGTGTGGGGACACCGCCACCGGGCGCTGCTGCCCGCCGCGTTCGTGGGCGGCGGTACCCTGCTCACGCTCGCCGACACGCTCGCGCGCACCGTGGTGGCCCCGCGCGAGCTGCCGGTGGGGATCGTGACCGCGCTGGTCGGCGTCCCCGTGTTCGCGCTGCTGCTGCGTCGCTGGGGGGCGCCATGATCCTCGAGGTGCGCGAGGTCACGTACCGCTACCCGGGCGCCGCCCGCGACGCGCTCGCCGGCGTGTC
>DASPFU010000009.1:0-4470 GCA_035620935.1 Gemmatimonadales bacterium | reverse complement strand
CCCGTCCCCCGTCCCCTAAAAAAAAACCGAACCCGGGGCCTTGCGGCTCCCGGGCCGGTTCGCCGGGCGGGGTGGCCGTCACACCCCGGCCGCGACGATCTATCTCATCATGCGTGCTGCGGCTCTACGCCCTCAGCCGCCATTCGGTTTCACCGCGCCTCCGTCGATCACACCGGATTAGATGCTGGCCGCGGCGAAAAGGTTGCGTCGCGGACGGCTCGCCACGTGACCCGGATCTTCGGTCATCCGCCCGCTACGAGCGTCTGACCCGGCCGACCCGTGACGTCGTGATCGTTTCAACCTGTGACCCGCGACGCAGCGTGATCGTGGTGTTCGCGGCGCCCCATCCGACGCCGATCGGTGAGAACGCCACCACCGGATTCGAGACCTGCAGACTCACGCGATGCGCCGCGGGTCCCGGCCACCGGCTGGCCCCGGTCCAAGCGGCGCCGGTCCAGAGATCGAGCCGGAGCGAGTCGGCCGCGATCACCAGGCGCGCCCGCTGTCCACGGGCGATCGCGGTGTGGCGAGTGACGGCGAGCGCGGTGGTGACATCGCGGGCCGCGGCCTCCGTCGCCATGCGGTCGAGCGCGGGGCGCAGGCGCGGCAGGGCGGCGGCCAGCAGCACGGCCGCGACGACGATCACGATCGCCAGCTCGATGAGGGTGAAGCCCCGCGCCATGGGCCGAGGATATGGCGGCGCCGGTGGGGCGCCGTCATCGGAAAAACGCACGCGGGGGGTGTATTGTCGCGACACTTGCGCGTCACCGTCGCCGGGGGCATCCTCAACGGGCCCCAGCCCCGTGTGCGATGACCGCGACCCCGCTCCCCGATCCCATGCAGGCGCTGCGCGCCTACCGCGGCCTCGCGCCGTGGAACCTGCGCGACCTCTCCCTGCTGGTGGGTGCGGTGCTCGAGGCCTCGAGCGTGACGCCGATCAACGCGGCGGCCCGGGCCCGGCCGAGTGAGCGCACGATCCGCTTCTACGTCAGCCGGGGCCTGGTGAGCCCGCCCGACGGGCGGGGCACGGCGGCGACCTACTCCTACCGGCATTTCCTCCAGTTGCTGTGCGTGAAGGTCCGCCAGATGGAAGGGGCGACGCTCGAGGCCATCACGCAGGACATGCGGGACCTGACCGGGGACGTGCTGGAGCGGCGCGCGGCGCAGGCGCTGGGCAGCGGGCTCCCCACGCCCGACCGACTCGCCCTGCGCGGGGCGGGCGGCCTGCCCCGGGGCCGGTCGGGCCGGGCACTGTCGGGGTGGCTGGTGCGGGACGCCGCGAAGGACGTGCACGGCGCGACGACGTGGCGCCGCATCCCGGTCGCGCGCGGGGTGGAGTTGCACGTGGACGCGGATCACCCGCTGGCGCGCGTCGGCCCCCTCGAGGCCGACGTGGCGGAGGCGGTGCGCCAGGCGCTGACGAAACTCTTGCCGACGGCGCCCGCGTAAGGGCAACTTGCGTCCCGAGGGACGCCCTCTTTTCCCGGAGACGACCATGGGCTGGTTTCTGCTGATTCTCGTCGCGGTCGTGGTGTTCTGGGTGATCGCGGCCTACAACGGCCTCATCGCCCTGAAGAACCAGACCTTCAACGCGTTCAAGCAGATCGACGTCCAGCTGAAGCGCCGGCACGATCTGATCCCCAACCTGGTCAACGCCGTGAAGGGGGCGATGGAGTTCGAGCGGGAGACGCTCGAGGCGGTGATCCAGGCCCGGAATCAGGCGGTGAAGATCCAGGCCGACGCCTCGCCGACGGGCGGCGTGAAGGCACTGGCCGCGGCGGAGGCGACGCTCGGCGCGGCCCTGTCGCGCCTCAATGTCGTGGTGGAGCAGTACCCGCAGCTCAAGGCGACGGCGAACATCGGCCAGCTGCAGGAGGAGCTCGCGTCCACCGAGAACCGAGTGGCCTTCTCGCGCCAGATGTACAACGACACCGCGACGCAGTACAACACCAAGCAGCAGCAGTTCCCGACGAACCTCGTCGCGGGGCTCGCCAAGGCGACGATCGCCGAGCTGTGGGAGATCGAGGATCAGGCCGAGCGCCAGACGCCCAAGGTCGATCTCTCGATGAAGCCGAAGGCGTGAGCGACGAGCCGTCCTTCAACCTGTTCCAACAGCAGGAAGCCAATCGCCGGCGCACGACGTGGCTGGTGATTGGCTTCGTGCTTTTCTTCGCCTGGCTGGGCTTTGGCGGCGACTTCATCGTCGCCGGCTTCACCGCCGGCGCCGAGCCGGGGGCTTACCGGCACGCGTTCCCGTGGATCGGCGTGGCCCTGACGGGGCTGGGCGCCGGGCTCGCCGCCTACGCGTACCGGACCGGCCCCGAGAAGGTCCTGTGGGCCACCGGCGCGAAAGAGGTGCGGACACCCGCGACCGATGACGAGCGCCGTCTCGTCAACGTCGTCGAGGAGATGGCGATCGCGGCGGCCCTGCCCCGCCCCCGTATCTGGATCGTCCCGGACCCCGATCCCAACGCCTTCGCGACGGGTCAGGACCCGCCGCGGGCCAACGTGGCCGTCACCGCAGGCCTGCTCGCGATGCTCGATCGCGACGAGCTCCAGGCCGTGGTCGGCCACGAGCTGGGCCACATCAAGAGCTACGACACGCGCCTGATGACGACGCTGGCGGCGCTGGTGGGGGCGGTCGCGCTGATCTCCGACGGGGTGTCGCGCTCGATCTTCCGCGGCGGCATCCGCGGCGGCATGCGCGTCGGGGGCGGCCGGGGCGGGAAGGGCAAGAACGCCGGCGGCCTGCTGGTCGTGCTGCTCGTCGTCTGGCTGATCTCGTGGATGCTCGCCCCGATCATCACCCAGCTCCTCGCCATGGGCGTGAGCCGCAAGCGCGAGTTCCTGGCCGACGCGCTCTCGGCACAGTTCACCCGCAATCCCCTCGCCCTGGCGGGCGCGCTGGAGAAGATCGAGCACGCCCACGCCCCCACGAAGGCGATCAAGCGGGGGGCCGCCCACCTCTGCATCGCGGACCCGCTGGGCCGGCGGCTCGACAACCGGGAGGGCCTGCTGGCGGACATCTTCGCAACGCACCCGCCGATGGGGAAACGCGTCGCCCGGCTGAAGGGGATGGGCTACGCCCGCCTGAAGCAGCAAGGAGACCTGCCGACGTGACGTCCTGGACCAGCCGGACGGCGATGCGCACGCTGCACGCCTTCCGCGCTCGGGTCTCCCGCTACCAGCTGCAGCAGCCGCGCCAGGCACGGCAGGCGCTCCGCGCCGATCCCGTCGTGGCGCAGGCGGTGCGGGCACACGTCGCCGAGTCCGGCCTGGCGGAAGCCGCGGTGTGGCGCCGGGTCGAGACCTACCTCGACGAGATCGTCCCCCACTTCAACATCCTGTCGTACTACAAGGTCGGGTACAATCTCGCGAAGGTCCTGGTCAACCTGCTCTACAAGGTGTCGGTCGAGTACCAGGACGAGCCAGCGCTCGCGCGCGTCCCGAAGCGCGACGTGGTGGTGTACCTGATGAACCATCGCTCGAACGCCGACTACATCGTCGTCGCCTATGTGCTCGCGTACGGCGTGCACGTGAGCTACGCGGTCGGCGAGTGGGCCCGCGCGTGGCCGCTCGAGTACGTCTTCAAGAGCTTCGGCTCCTACTTCATCCGGCGGCGGTTCCGGGAACCGCTCTATCACACGGTACTCGAGCGCTACGTCCAGCTGATCACGCGCAACGGCGTGACGCAGGGGATCTTCCCGGAAGGCGGTCTGACGCGGGACGGCCGCCTGCGCCCGCCCAAGCTGGGTCTCCTCGACTACATCTGCCGGACCGTCACCGACCCGGCGTTCGACCGCGACGTGTGGTTCGTGCCCGTCGCCCTCAACTACGACCGCGTGCTCGAGGACCGATCGCTCATCCGCGAGCTCCTCGACCCGGCCGACCGCCCCGGCCGCCTCGCCCAGTTCGGCACCGTGGCCTCGTACCTGCTGGGGAACACGGCGCGCCTGTTGACCGGCCGGCTGCGGCGGTACGGGCGAGTCGGGGTCACCTTCGGCACCCCGGTCTCGCTGCGGGCTTGGCTGGCGGCGGCACCGCCGGGGCTGCTCGACTGGCCGAAGGAGCGGCGCCTCCCGGCGCTCGAGGGGCTGGCGCGCGAGATGCTCGAGCGCATCGGGGCCATCCTCCCCGTCACGCCCGTCCCCCTCGCCGCCGCCGCGCTGCTGTCGTTCGACCAGTCGGTCGTGCCTCGCGCGGCCGTGCTGGAGCGCATGGATACGCTGCGCGACCGGCTGCTCGACGTGAATGCCAAGGTGGTGCGCGGCGGGTTGCGCATCGACGAGGTGTGGGACCGCGCCTGGCGCACGTTCCGCCTGCGCCGCCTCGTGGTGGCCGACGGGGGTAGCCTCGTGATCCTGCCGCGCGGGCGCCCGCTGCTCGAGTACTACGCCAATTCGATCGCCCACCTCCTGCCGCACGCCGCTCCCGCCACGCCGTTCCACAAGGAGCACGAGCGCGACACCG
>DASPFU010000008.1:0-7597 GCA_035620935.1 Gemmatimonadales bacterium | reverse complement strand
CCCCCCCCGCCTCTCCTGCCGCACGCATTCTTCGGGTTTCTTGTCATCCCGGACGCGCAGGAACACCGGATGCCGCAGCAGGCCCTCGTCCGTGATCTCCTTGTACCGCACCTCCACCACGAGCGTCGGCTCCACCCACACGTGCTCCTTCCCGGCCGGCACCGGGCCGCCGCACGGGGGATCCGGCCGCCGCGACGCCTCCAGGTCGCCCGCCAGCTCGCGCAACTGCGCCGCCGTGAACCCGCTCCCCGCGCGGCCCACGTAGGTGAGTGCGCCGTCCACGAAGCTCGCGAGGTGCAGCGCGCCGAACCCACCGCGCGAACCCTGCGGCGCCGTGAACCCGACCACCACGAAATCGTCCACGCGGTCGGCGCGGATCTTGAGCCAGTTGGCCGAGCGGCCCGCACGGTATGGCGCGTCGGCCTTCTTCGCCATCACGCCCTCGAGGCCCAGCCGCTCGGCCTGCGCGTACAGCGCCACGCCGTCGTCGAAGTGCTGACAGTACTTCAGGGCACCCGCCTGCGGCAGCAGCTTCTCCAGCAGCTGCTTCCGCGCGAGGAGCGGCAGCGGCCGCAGGTCGAAGCCTTCGACCGCCAGCAGATCGAACAGGTAGAGCGTGGCGGGGGATTCCACCGCCGCGCGCCGCACTTCGTGGACGCCCGAGAGCCGGGCGCGGTTCTGCAGCCGCTGGAATGACGGCCGCCCCGCGTCGTCCAGGATGACGAGCTCGCCGTCCATCACCAGGCCCTCATACGGCAGGGCCCGCACCGCCCGGGCAAGCTCCGGGAACGCGGTCGTCGCGTCGCGCCCGTTGCGCGTCAGCAGGCGCGGCTCGCCGCCCTCACGCGCCACGCGCATCCGATAGCCGTCGAGCTTGGCTTCGAACACCCACCCCGCCTTGGTGAACGCCCCCTCGCGGGTCTCGGCGAGCATCGGCTCGCACGCGGCGGCGGTCACGGCCCGACGCGGCGCGCCGAGCTTCGCCAACGCCTTGCGCAGCGGGCTGGCGCGATCGGCCCCGTCGCGCAGCTCCTCCACGGTGAGCCCCGACAACACGGAGCCCTGCGGGAAGTCGTCGCCGTTCGTGCCGACGTACCCGTCCCGCTCCTTGATGAGCAGCCACTCCTTCACGGCGCGCTTGATTTTCACCAGCGTCCACCGGCCGTGGAGCTTGTGGCCGCGCAGCTCGAAGAGGAGCTTGCCCTTCTTCAGTCCTTCGATCGGGTCCTCGAGGGCCACCCACGTGCCGCGGTCCCAGACGATCACGGCGCCCGCGCCGTAATTGCCCTCGGGGATGATGCCCTCGAAGTCCCCGTATTCGATCGGGTGGTCCTCGACGTGGACCGCCAGGCGCTTGTCGACGGGATTGCGCGAGGGCCCCTTGGGGACCGCCCACGACCGCAGCGTCCCGTCGAGCTCGAGCCGCAGGTCGTAATGGAGGTGGGAGGCGGCGTGCTTGTGCATGATGAAACGGCGCCCGGCGGGGGCCGCCGAAGTGCCCGCCGGCTCGGGAGTTGCCCCGAGGGTACGCTTGGCCCTGTAGGAGGCCAGCGGATCGGGCTTTTTCTTCCTTGTTGCGGCCATCTCCCCGCTCTCCTATTGTAAGCCCCCACACCCAAGCGGCAGGACCCCCATGGCGGCGCATTCCCTCGGATCGGCCACGATCTCGTTCGGCCTGGTATCCGTCCCGACCAAACTCTACTCCACCGGCGAGACGGCGGCGAGTATCGCGTTCAACTGGCTGCACAAGAAGTGCGGCTCCAGGCTCAAGCAGCAGTACGTCTGCTCCAAGGATGGCGAGAAGGTCGAGAAGGACGAGATGATCAAGGGCTTCGAGTTCTCCAAGGGTCAGTACGTCACCTTCACGCCCGAGGAGCTCAAGACCCTGGAGGAGAAGGGCACCGGCACGATCGAGGTCACGGAGTTCGTCGATGCGGCGCTGGTGGACCGGATCTACGCCGACAAGAGCTACTTCCTCGGGCCCGACAAGGGCGGCGAACGCGCGTACAAGCTGCTGGGCGAGGCCCTGAAGAAGACCAACCGCGTCGCCATCGGGCAGTACGCGGCACGCGGCAAGCAGTACCTCATCATGATCCGGCCGCTCGACGGCGGTTTGGTGCTCGAGCAGCTGCGCTACGCCAACGAGGTCCGCTCGATCAGGGACGTGGAGCTGCCCAAGACCGAAGTGAAGAAAGCCGAGCTCGACCTCGCCGTCCAGCTGATCAACCAGGCCGTTTCGGACGCGTTCCGGCCGGAGGCGTACGAGGACAACGCGCGCAAGCGGATCCGCGAGCAGATCGACCGCAAGGTCGAGGGCCACGAGATCACGGAGGAGCCGGAGGAGGCGCCGAAGACGCAGATCATCGACCTGATGGAAGCGCTCAAGGCGAGCCTCGCCAAGGGCGGCGCGAAGGGCGAGCGCAAGCCGGCGAAACGCGTGGAGGGCAAGGTGGCCGTGAAGAAGGAGGTGGCGGCTCCCAGAAGAAAGGCCGCCGGCCGCTGAAGGGCTACTCGACCCACGACGTCGCCCGGCTCGTGGGGCTCACGGCCGCGCAGGTGCGCACGTTCGCGCGCGACGGGTTCCTCGATCCCGGGCACGGCTCCCGCGGCGAGCTGCTCTTCTCCTTCCAGGACCTGGTGATCCTCCGCGCGGCGAAGGGGCTGGTCGCCGCGCGCATCCCGCCGCGGCGCATCCGCACCGCCCTGCGCCGCCTGCGTCAGGAGCTGCCACGTGGCCGGTCTCTCGCCGAGCTGCGCATCACCGCCGAGGCCGGCCGCATCGTGGTGCGGGACGAGGACGCGGCGTGGAGCCCCGAGTCCGAGCAGATCCAGCTGGACTTCGCGGTGGCCGATCTCGCGGCGCGGGCGCGCCCGCTCGCGCGCCGCACCGCCGCCGTGGCGCGCCAGGCCGAGCAGACGCTCGACACTGCGGACTGGTACGAGCTGGGCCTCGAGCTCGAGGCCGTGGATCCCGTCGAGGCGCGCGACGCCTATCGCCGCGCGCTCGAGCTGGACGCTCATCACGCCGACGCCCACGTCAATCTGGGCCGCCTGCTGCACGAGAGCGGGCTCGTCGCCGAAGCCGAGCGGCACTATCGCCAGGCGCTGCGCGACGACCCGGAGCATGCCACCGCCGCGTTCAACCTCGGTATCGCACTTGAGGATCTCGGCCGCCCGGGCGACGCGGTCGAGGCCTACCGGCTCGCGCTCCGGGCGGACCCGCGCAACACCGACGCGCATTTCAACGTCGCGCGGTTGTACGAGAAGACCGGCAAGCGGGCCGCGGCCCTGCGGCACTACTCCGCGTACCGGCGCCTGGCGGGGGAGGAATGATGCGCGTCTTCACCGGCACCTCCGGCTACGCTTACAAGGAATGGAAGGGGGCCTTCTATCCGGAGAAACTGCCGGCCGGGGAGTTCCTGCGGTACTACGGCTCGCAGTTCCCCACGGTCGAGATCAACAACACCTTCTACCGGATGCCCACCGAGAAGCTGCTGCTGCAGTGGGCGGAGCAGGTCCCCGACGGGTTCCGGTTCGTGCTCAAGGCGTCCCAGAAGATCACGCACTTCAAGCGGCTCCGGGACGTGGGCGACGAGGTGGGCTACTTCATCCGGACCGCGACCGCGCTCGGCGACAAGCTGGGGCCCACCCTGGTGCAGCTGCCGCCCAACATGAAGAAGGACCTGCCCCGGCTCGCCGATTTCCTCGCGCTCTTCCCGTCACGCTGGAAGACGGCGGTCGAGTTTCGCCACTCGTCGTGGCTCGAGGACGACGTATTCGCGGCGCTGCGGGCGCGCGACGCCGCCCTGTGCGTGGCCGACACCGACGAGGAGGAGGGCGACGCGAAGCGGCCAGCCGGCATCACCGCCACCGCCACGTGGGGGTACCTGCGGCTGCGCCGCGAGAAGTACGACGCCCGCGCCCTCCGGAAGTGGGCGGACCTGGTCGGCGCGCAGGCATGGACCGACGCGTACGTGTTCTTCAAGCACGAGGACGCCGGCACCGGCCCGAAGCTCGCGGCGAAGTTCCAGGCCCTGCTGTAGCGCGTTTTTCCGTCCTCCGGTTGCGCAAGGCTGACGGCGACTTTGTCGCCTGGCGGTATTACCGTTTAGGCGATGCCGGCACCACGGTCCCGCGTCCCCCGTCCCCTCACCAAGTCCCAGTTCGTCGCCGGCGTCCAGTGCCACAGGCTGCTGTGGTGGCGCGTGCACGAGCCGAACGCCCCCGAGCTCGTCCCCACGCCCGACCAGCAGGCGCGGTTCGACGCCGGCCGCCGCGTCGGCGAGGTGGCCCGAGCGTACGTGCCGGGCGGCGAGCTGATCGGGTTCCGGCACTGGGAGACCGACCAGAAGATCGCCGACACCCGCAAGCGCCTGGCCGCCGGCGCGCCGGCGCTGTACGAGGCCGCCTTCGCCGCCAGCGACGCGTACGCGGTGGTGGACATCCTCGAGCGCGACGGCGATGGCTTCCGCCTCGTCGAGGTCAAGTCCTCGACCAGCGTGAAACCCGAGCACCTGCCCGACCTCGCGCTGCAGCTGCACGTCGCTCGGGCCAGCGGCCTCGACGTGCGCGGCGTCGAGGTGATGCACCTCAATCGCGAGTGCCGCCACCCTGACCTCTCCAACCTGTTCACCCGGGCCGACGTGGAGCGCGACCTCGCGCACTGGCTCCCGCAGGTCCCGGAGATCGTGGCGGCGCAGCGGGCCGCCCTCGCCGGACCGCTCCCCGACGTCGCCATCGGCGACCACTGCTTCGAGCCCCACGAGTGTCCGTTCCGCGGGCGCTGCTGGCCCCGGTGGCCGGAGGACCACATCTCGACGCTGTACCTGATGCGGCGCCGCGCGCTCGAGCTCGAAGCGAAGGGGTACCACTCGATCCACGACCTCCCCGGCGAGCTGCGGCTCAATCCGATGCAGACCCGCCAGGTGCGCGCCGTGCAGAGCGGCTCACTCGTGGTCGAGCCCGGCCTGGTGGAGGCGCTCAAGGAGTTCGAGAGCCCCCTCGCGTTCATCGACTTCGAGACGGTCGCGCCGGCGATCCCCGTGTGGCCCGGGTGCCGCCCGTGGGAGAACGTCCCGGTGCAGTTCAGCGTCCACGTCCGGGATCGCGGCGGCGCGTGGCGGCACGTCGAGTGGCTCGCCGAGGGACCGGACGATCCCCGCCCCGCGCTGGCGGAGCGCCTGGTGGACGCCTGCCGTCACGCCGGTGCCCTCGTCGCCTATCACGCGGCGTTCGAGCGCGATTGCCTGCGGGTGCTGGCGCTCGGCGCGCCGCATCTCGCCACGGAGTTGGGCGAGATGGAGCTCCGGCTCCTCGACCTGCTCCCGGCCGTCCGCAATCACGTCTATCACCCGAAGTTCGGGGGCAGCTTCTCGCTCAAGGCGGTCCTGCCCGCGCTCGTGCCGGAGCTCACCTACGACGACCTCGAGGTGAAGGACGGCGCTCGCGCGACGGTCGAGCTGTGGCGCCTCGTCTTCGAGCGGGACGCGTTGCCCGCCCGCCACGCGGCACGATTGCGCGAGGCGTTGCTCCGCTACTGCGAGCGCGACACGTGGGCGATGGTCCGGCTGCTCGATCGGTTGCGCGAGCTCGCCACCACGCTCGTGGTGGCCCCGACGACGGTGCCCGCGGGTGACGCCGAGGCGGAGCCCGCGCCGGTGCTGGTGCGGCGCGCCGCCCGGACCGCGCGCGCCACACCCAGGGCCGTGCAGCTGGACCTCGGGCTGTAGTTCGCGGCATCCGCGCAATCCGGACCATGACGGTCGGAGATGAAGCAGTCTTCAGTCACGACTGGGAGATTCTTCACGGACGCGCCGCTATACTCTCATCCGCGTAGGGGCCCGGCACGGAGAACGGTGCTCCGGGCACCACACAGGGTCGGGCCGTCTGCCGACCGCTTGGGGATGGACGGGGGTCCATCCGCCGGGTTCCCTACGTTGTAACGCCCGCCGGTCCGGGGACCGGCGGGCGGTTTTTTTTTCCATCAGATCGTCCTCACCGCAGGATGATCGCGGGCACGTCCTGGTCCTTCACCAGGCGGTTGAACGCCGGCACCCCCGTGTCCAGCACCGCCTGAAGCCGGTCGAGCTCCACCTGCAGCGCCGCCGAGAGCTCGGCGAACAGCTGCCGCGCCTGCTCGGTCGGGCGGGCATCGGCGTCACCCACCACGTTGGTCAACGCCGCCAGCTTGTTGTTCAGCCGGATCGGGTAGTTCAGCGGGTCCTGGCTGCTGCGGTTCTTCGTCTGGTAGATCGCCTCCTCCACGACGGTGAGCTGGACGTTGAGCGAATCCGCCGCCCGCGCGATCGCGCGGCCCGCCTCACCACCCACCCGGCGTGCCCGCGCCGCACTCGCCGTCACTTCCTCGCGCACCTCGCGGATGCGACGTACGGCGTCGTTCGCGGCCGTCACCCGGTCGCGGATCGCGCGCAGCAGGTCGAACTGCTGCCGCAGATCGGCATCCGTAGCGGTGACCCGGGGGTCCTTCAGCACCGCGAACTCCCGGGTCTCGCTCCACCCGCCCACGGTGAGCCTCACCCGGTAGCGACCGGGCAGCGCGACCGGCCCCTGCGTCCCCCCGCCCCACAGGATCATGCCGGGGAACCTGCTGGCGTCCGCATGGCGCAGGTTCCACACGAAGCGGTTCACTCCCGCCTCGACGCGCAGCGAATCGGATGGCACCGCCGGTCGGGACGAGAATGCGCGGATCAGCGAGTCCTGCGCATCGAGGAACTCGAGCCGCACCTCCGAATCGGGCAGCGCGCGCAGGTAGAAGCGCACCACGGCACCGTTGGGCGGGTTCTGTCCCACCCCGGGCGCCCGCCCCCCGAACCCACCGCCCCCCTGCAGGCGCCACACGTCCCGCGGGCCGAACAGGTGCCGCTCGCGGCGCACCACCTCGGCCGAGAGCTGATGCAACGGCGTCAGGTCGTCGAGGACCCAGAACGAGCGACCGTGCGTCGCGGCCACGAGATCGTGGTCGCGCACTGCGAGATCGTGCACCGGAGCGACGGGCAGGTTGCGCTGCAGCGATTGCCAGCTCGTGCCGTCGTCGAACGAGACGTACACGCCGAACTCACCGCCGGCGTAGAGCAGGCCACGCCGTGCCGGGTCCTCCCGCACCACGCGGATGAAGTGCGTCGGCGGGATGCCGGTCGTGATACGGCGCCAGCTCCGGCCGTAGTCGTTCGTCCGGAAGACGTAGGGCCGGAAGTCGTCGAGCTTGTAGCGCGTGGCCGCTACGTAGGCCGTCGCCGGGTCGTGGGGCGAGACCTCGATGATGCTGATCAGGCTCCACTCGGGGAGGTCCCGCGGCGTGACGTTGGCCCAGGTGCGGCCGCCGTCCCGCGTCACGTGGACCAGCCCGTCGTCCGATCCCGCCCAGATCGTGCCGCTGTCGTGCGGGGAGGGCGCCAGCGCGAAGATCGTCCCGTAGTACTCGACGCTGGTGTTGTCCTTGGTGATCGGCCCCCCCGACGGACCCTGCTTCGTCTTGTCGTTGCGGGTCAGGTCGCCGCTGACCACCTGCCAGCGCTCGCCGTCGTTCGTCGTCCGGAAGACCACGTTGCCCGCGGCGTACAGCACGTTGGGGTCCTGC
>DASPFU010000007.1:0-5730 GCA_035620935.1 Gemmatimonadales bacterium | reverse complement strand
TTCACCAACTTCTCGCGCTCGCAGGAGCTGTCCCGGGCGAAGGCCTTCGAGGCCGACCTGGCGGAATCGGTGCGGGCGCAGGCGCTGTTCGTCGTGACGGGCGTCAGCGAGGCGTTCCTCGACCTCCGGACCGCGCACCGGGCGGTGCAGATCCAGGCGCAGAACCGCCGCGCGTCGGAGGAATCGCTGCAGCTCGCGACGGAGCGCTACCGCGTGGGCTCGGGCACGTTCTTCGAGCTGAACGACGCCCAGCTCGCGGACCTGACGGCGCAGTTCGACTACGTCAACTCGATCTACGATTATCACAAGGCGCTGGCCCTGCTCGAAGCGGCGGTCGGCCGTTCGCTGCGCTAGCCAGCGGGAGAGCCTACAGACATGTCCAAGCGGAACAAGCTGCTGGTGGGAATCGGAGCCGTGGTCCTGGTGGGGGCGCTGGTGGCGGTGAGCGCCGCGGCCCGCCGCGACAAGGGGATCGAGGTCCGCTTCGAGGACGTGGGACAGCGCGACCTGGTCGCCGCCGTCACCGCGAGCGGCAAGATCCAGCCGAAGCGCTCGGTGGACGTCAGCGCCGACATCACGGGCCGCATCGTGAAGCTGGCGGTGCGCGAGGGCGACTACGTGCAGCAGGACCAGTTCCTGCTGCAGATCGACCCGACGACCTACGAGGCGAACCTGCAGCGGGCGCGCGCGGCCGTGTCGTCGTCGGAGGCGGCGCTGGTGCAGGCGCGCGCCAACCGCGACCAGGCGCGCCGCGGCTTCGACCGCACCAAGGAGCTGCAGCGCCAGAGCCCCAACCTCGTCACCACCGAGCAGGTCGAGCTGGCGCAGACGCAGTACGACATCGCGCGGGCCCAGGCGACCGCCGCCGAGTACCAGGTGACGCAGTCCCGGGCCGCGATGCAGGAGGCGGCGGACCAGCTCTCGAAGACCCGCCTCACCGCCCCGATGGCGGGCCGCGTCACCCGTCTCGCGGTGGAGGAGGGCGAGGTCGCGGTGCCCGGCACCTTCTCGCGCGAGACCGGCCTGCTGCTCACCATCTCGGACCTCTCGGTGATCCAGGTCAAGGTCCAGGTGGACGAGACCGACGTGGTCCGGCTCGCGCTGGGCGACTCGGTGGAGATCTCGATCGACGCGTTCCCCGACACGACGTTCGTGGGCCGCGTGTCGAAGATCTCGGACTCGGCCATCCGCACCGCCGCCGCGGCGGCGGGACAGACCGACCAGGCCGTGGACTACGAGGTGGAGATCACCCTCGAGGCCCCGCCCGGGGACGTCCGGCCGGACCTGTCCGCCACGGCCCGGATCGTCACCGACACCCGGGATGACGCGCTCGCCATCCCGATCATCGCGCTCACCGTGCGCGAGCACGCGGAGGTCTCGACCGAGACCCGGCCCGCCGCCGACACGGCGGCCGCCGGCGACCAGAAGAAGAAGGAGACCGAGGGCGTCTTCGTCGTGGCCGCCGGCGTGGCCACGTTCCGGCCGGTGCGCGTGGGGATCGCGGGCGACGAGTACTTCGAGGTGGTCGACGGCGTCAAGGCGGGCGAGAAGATCGTGGCCGGCCCCTACCAGGCCATCCGCGACCTCAAGGACGGCGCCCACGTGAAGCAGGCCAAGCAGCCGGCCGATTCCGCCCGCCGGGCGGCGAGCTAACCGTGACGCCGCAACCCCAGGACTTCCGCACCGGGGACACGCCCCTCCCCGACATCATCATCCTGACCCACAAGCTCACGCGCACGTACGACATGGGCGCGGAGCAGGTGCACGCGCTGCGGGGCGTCAGCGTGCAGATCCGGCGCAACGAGTACGTCGCCATCATGGGGCCGTCGGGGTCGGGCAAGTCCACCCTGATGAACCTGATCGGCTGCCTCGACACGCCCTCGGAGGGCGAGTACTGGCTCAACGGCCAGCAGGTATCGCAGCTGGGGGACGACGCGCTGGCCCGCATCCGCAACAAGGAGATCGGGTTCGTCTTCCAGACGTTCAACCTGCTCCCCCGCGCCACGGCGCTGCACAACGTCGAGCTGCCGCTGATCTATGCAGGTCTCCCGGCGAAGGCGCGCCGGGCGCAGGCGGCCGACGCGCTCGAGCGGGTGGGGCTCGCCGACCGGATGACGCACCGGCCCAACGAGCTGTCGGGCGGCCAGCGCCAGCGCGTGGCGATCGCGCGGGCCCTGGTGAACGACCCCAGCATCCTGCTCGCGGACGAGCCCACCGGGAACCTCGACTCGGCCACCAGCACCGAGATCATGGGGTTGTTCGCGGCCCTGCACCAGCAGGGGCAGACCGTCCTGATGGTCACGCACGAGCAGGACATCGCCGCCCACGCGGCGCGCGTCGTGACGCTGCGCGACGGCCTCGTGGCCACCGACCAGCGCCGGGCCGCCTGACGTGCCGCTGATCGAAGCGCTCCTCCTCGCGCTGCAGACGCTGCGGGCGCAGAAGCTGAAGAGCGCCTTCGCGTTCATCGGCGTGTTCATCGGCGTGATGTTCCTCATCGCCGCGTGGTCGATCGTCAACGGCATGAACGTCTACATGACGGAGAAGTTCGCCGGGACGATCATCGGCGTGAACACGTTCCACCTGCGGCGCCGGCCGGACTTCACCCCCAACGTCAGCGACTCGCTGTGGCGCGCCTGGGCGCGGCGTCCCCGCATCACGTTCACCGACGCCCGCGAGGTCGCCGCGGGGATCACCACGCCCGTGATCACGGCGTGGGAATCCTCGGCGACGCGCGACATCGAGGGACGCACCAAGGTCGTGCGCGACGCCCAGATCACCGGCGCCACCGAGCGCTACTTCGACATCAAGAACCTGCGCATCGCGCAGGGGCGCGCGTTCACCGCGCAGGAGGTGCGCAGCGGCGCGCCGGTCGTCGTGATCGGATACGACGTGGTGGACCGGCTGTTCCCCGACCGCGACCCGATCGACAAGACCGTCCACATCGGCGGCCGCCCCTACCGCGTGATCGGCGTGACCGAGCGGCAGGGGAAGCTGTTCGGCTTCTCGCTCGACCGGTTCGCGGTGGCCCCCGCCCTCTCCCCGATCCAGCACCTCGTGAACCCGCCGGGGATCGTGGACGCGCTGATCGTCAAGGCGCCCACGGTGGAGGCGATGCGCGAGGCGATGTCCGAGGCCGAGGGCGTGATGCGCAGCCGCCGCCACCTGCGTCCCCGCCAGGACAACAACTTCGTGCTGGAGACCGCGGAGGGCGTGCTCGAGTTCTGGGCGGGGATCCAGCGCTTCCTGTTCATCGTGGGACCGGGGATCGTGCTGATCTCGCTCGTGGTCGGCGGCATCGTGATCATGAACATCATGCTCATGTCCGTCGCCGAGCGCACCCGCGAGATCGGCCTGCGCAAGTCGCTCGGCGCGCGCCGCATGGACATCCTGCGCCAGTTCCTGGCCGAGTCCGGAGCGATCGCCGCGGCGGGCGGCGGCCTGGGCGTGCTCGCCGGCGTCGGCCTCACTGTCCTGCTCGGCGCCGTCACCCCGCTCCCGGCTGCACTGTCGCCCCTGTCGATCGTGCTGGGGCTGGCGCTCGGCACCGTCGTGGGCGTCGTGGCCGGCGTCTACCCGGCGAGCCGCGCCGCCCGCCTCGATCCCATCACCGCCCTGCGGCAGGAGTGAGCCCATGACCCCGCTCCTCGAAGGCGTCGGCATCGCGCTCACCTCGCTGCGCGCGCACAAGCTGCGGGCCGCGCTCACCATCCTCGGCGTCGCCATCGGCGTGATGGTCGTGATGGTGATCGGCGCGCTGATCGCCGGGTTCGACAAGGGCCTGAGCGGCATGCTCGAGACCCTCGGCCCCAAGACCTTCTTCGTGGGCCGCTACTGGGGCGGCACGCAGCACGAGGACCCCGACGACCCCAACCCCTGGCGGCGCCGGCCGCCGCTCACCGTGGCGGAGGCCCAGCGGCTCGAGGACCTCCCCACCATCGCCTTCGTGGTGGTGGACGAGAACGGCTCGGCCGACATCGAGTTCGAGAACCGCCAGGTCGGCTCGGTGAGCATCCAGGGGCGCGACGCCGACTGGCCCAAGGTCGCCGGGGGCGACATCCGCCCCGGCCGCTCGTTCAGCGCCCTCGAGGACATGGCCAACGCCCGGGTCGTCGTCATCAACGAGAAGCTGGCCGGCCAGCTGTTCGAGGAACGCGACCCGATCGGCCGGCGCGTGAAGATCGCCGGGCTGCCCTACGACGTGATCGGGGTGTATCACCCCCCCACGGGCCTGTTCGGCGAGGGGGATCAGGTCGAGGCGTTCATCCCCTACGGCACGCTGGTCAAGCACGTGCCGTACTGGCCCGGGTGGCTCGACTTCTTCGTGGCGCCGGAGGACACCGTTCCGATCCAGCGGGCGATTGACGACGTCACCGTCGCGCTGCGCAGCATGCGCGGGCTGCGCCCCGGGGACCCCAGCACCTTCGACGTCGTGACCCAGGACCGCTACCTCCAGGCCGTGGACAGCATGACGATCATGTTCCGGATCGTGATGTTCGCCCTGTCGAGCGTGGGGTTGATGGTGGGCGGCATCGGCGTGGTGGCGATCATGATGATCTCGGTCACCGAGCGCACCCGCGAGATCGGCGTGCGCAAGGCGCTCGGCGCCACCAAGCGCGAGATCATGTGGCAGTTCCTGGTCGAGGCGGCCACGCTGACGCTGGTCGGCGGCATCGTGGGGATGATCCTTGGCGGGGCGATCGCCTACACGATCGGCGCGGTATCACCCGTCCCGGCGTACGTGCCCATCAGCTCGATCGTCCTCGCGCTCGCCGCGGCGGCGTTCACCGGTATCCTCTTCGGACTCTATCCGGCCAACCGCGCCTCGCGACTCGATCCGGTAGAGGCGTTGAGATACGAGTAGACCGGGAACGGGGAAGGGGGAAGGGTCCCCGCGACCACCCTTCCCCCTTCCCTCTTCCCCCTTCCCCATCGGTAGTTTTCCCCGCTGATGCAAACCCGCGAAGCCGTCCGTCTCGCCCTCCAGACCGTGTGGGGTCACAAGCTCCGCTCGTTCTTCACCCTGCTCGGCATCATCGTGTCGGTCGCGTTCCTGGTCGCCGTGGTCGCGGTGATCCAGGGGATGAACGCCTACGTGCGCGAGCGGCTGGCGGGGGCGATCGTGGGCGTGAACGCCTTCCAGATCCGCCGCGAGCCGATCGAGGTGGGGTTCGTGGACGACGAGGACTGGAAGCGGATGCAGCGCCGCCCGATCATCGCCCCCGAGGACGTCGCCTACATCGAGCGGGCGCTCCCCGATGCCGAGGCGATCGCGCTGCAGTCCGGCTGGCCCACCCCGATGGCCGACATCTCGTGGCGCAACCGCACGGTGGGCGACGTGCTCATCTTCGGCGTCACCGCCGCCTTCCCCGCGGTGCAGGACTACGCCTTCGCGGCGGGCGACCCGTTCACCGAGGTGGACGTGCGCGAGCGCCGGCCGGTCGCGGTGCTCGGCTGGGACATCGCCGACAAGCTGTTCGATTATCCCGCCCAGGCGATCGGCCAGCGCATCCGCGTGCGCGGCATGCAGCTCGAGATCCGGGGCGTGGTCGAGAAGAAGGGCACGGTGCTGGGCCAGTCGTGGGACGGGTTCGTGATGCTGCCGTTCAGCACGTTCGAGGCGCTGTACGGGCGGCGCCAGACCACGGTGATCTCGGTCAAGATGCCGACGGCGGAGGCGGTGGCGGACGGGATGGCGCGGGCCGAGGAGGCGATGCGCATCGCGCACCG
>DASPFU010000006.1:0-3997 GCA_035620935.1 Gemmatimonadales bacterium | reverse complement strand
CCCTGCCGGGCCAGCAGTACCCCGGACTCGGGATGCTCGGCCTGATGGCCGGGACCCTGGTGCTCGGCTGCGAGCAGGCCGGCCTCGACGGCGTCGCGCACGTGCTGTCCCATTTCCACCTCGCCGTTGTCGGGCGGTGGCACATGCGGTTCCTCGACCCCGCCGTCCAGGCGCGGTTCGACGCGCTGCGCGAGGCGCTCGAGGGCCTGTCGCTCGCCGACGCCGAGCGCGCGCTCGCGGCAGGACGCGTGCGCGACGCGGCGAGCGGGGCGGTGGTGCGGTGGGAGCCGGCGCTCGCGGTGGTCCCGGTGAGCGAGCGGCTGCGCGCGATGGTGACCGGTGCGGACTACGGCGCCGCCGTGGCGGCGGCGCGCGGCCCGCTCACGTACGTGCTGCGAAAGGAGTGAGCGCGATGCGACACGTGTTCACGATCGTGCCCGCCGGCGCCGGCCCGCTGTGGTTCGCCGCGGGCATGGCGGTGTTCCTGATCGGGCTGATGGTGCTGTTCGGGTGGATCGCGTGGTCGTCACGCCACGCGACCTTCGAGATCTCCCCCGGCGGCCTGCGGCTCGTGGGTGACCTGTGGGGGCGCCGCATCCCGGCGGCGGTGCTCGACGTGGAGCGCGCGCGCCCGGTGGATCTCGCACGCGAAGCGCCGCTCCGGCCGGTGTCGCGCCGCATGGGGACCGGCCTCGCGGGGTTCGCGGCCGGGTGGTTCCGCCTGGCGAACGGCGAGAAGGCGCTGATCTACCTCACCGACAGCCGCCGGGTGGCCTACGTGCCGACGCGCGACGGGTATGTGATCCTGCTGAGCGTCGCGGAGCCCGAACGCTTCGTCCGGGTGCTGCGCGAGACGGTGCGCCGCTAGCGCTGACCGCGCTCATACACGCCCACGAGCCGCGACGTCGCCAGCATGTGGCCGTCCATGGCGCGCTCGACATCGGCCTTGCTGGGCCCGCCCTTCAAGGGCAGCAGCACATCCAGGGCGTACAGCTTGAACTGGTAGTGATGCGGCGCGCCCGGCGGCGGGCAGGGGCCGCCGTAGCCGACCCGCCCGAAGTCGCTCTTCCCCTGCCGCGCCCGCCCCAGATCGGCGAGGATCTCGAATGCCGGCACGCCCTCGGGGATGCTGCGCGTGTCGGGCGGCAGGTTGTAGAGCACCCAGTGCACGAAGGTGCCGCCGGGCGCATCGGGGTCGTCGCAGATCAGCGCGAGGCTCAGCGCCTTGGGGGGCGGGTCGAGCACGCCGAGGGGCGGCGACACGTCCGCGCCGTCGCACGTGAACTTCGCGGGGAGGGGGGAGCGATCGTGGAACGCGGGGCTGACCAGCGCGAACGGCATGGGATCTCCGATGGTGGAACGCTGTTATGACGCGAACGCCTCCCGCACGATGCGCTGCTGCTCGGCCTGGTGCCCGGCCGGATACCCCTCCGCCGGGCTCGAGCGCTCGGGCCGCGAGACGTCGCTCACCGTGATGCCGTTGGCGAGCACGGCCTCGATCTGCGGGACGATGAACTTGCGCGGCCCCATGTTCCACGGCTCTTCCTGGACCCAGACCACCTCGCGCAGCGCGGGGTAGCGTCCGCCGAGCGCCTCTACCGCGAGGGACGGGAAGGGATACAGCAGCTCGACACGGCCCACCGCGACGTGCGGGGACGCGGCGCGAGCGTCGTGCGCCAGGAGATCGTAGTAGACCTTGCCAGAGCACAACACCAGCCGTGTGACGGTCCCCGGCGACGCCGCGCGCTCCGGGTCGTCGAGGACCGGCGCGAAGCGGCCTCCGGTCAGGTCGCCGACCCGCGACGCGGCCGCGGGGAGCCGCAGCAGGCTCTTGGGCGTCATCACGATCAGCGGCCGCAGCTCCGCGTGCTTGGCCTGGCGGCGCAGCAGGTGGAAGTACTGCGCCGGGGTGGTGCAGTTCGCGACCCGGATGTTCCCCTCGGCGCCAAGCGCGAGGTAGCGCTCCACCCGCGCGCTCGAGTGCTCGGGGCCCTGGCCCTCGTAGCCGTGCGGCAGCAGCACCGTCAGGCGGGACGTCTGCCCCCACTTGGCGAGCCCCGCGATGATGAACTGATCGATGATCACCTCGGCGCCGTTGGCGAAGTCCCCGAACTGCGCCTCCCACAGCACCAGCGCCTCGGGGGACTGCAGCGCGTAGCCGTACTCGAAGCCGAGGCATGCGTTCTCGGACAACGGGCTGTTGTGCAGCTCGAGCGGTGCGCGCGCATCCGACAGCCGTTCGATCGGCACGTGTCGCGCGCCGGTCCGCGCGTCGTGCAGCACCAGATGGCGCTGGCTGAAGGTGCCGCGCTCGACGTCCTGACCCGTGAGCCGGACCGGGATGCCCTCGGACAGGAGCGACCCGAGCGCCAGCGCCTCGGCATGGGCCCACTCGATCCCGTCGCCTGCCGCCAGCGTCTCGCGGCGCCGGTCGAGCTGCTTCCTGAGCTTCGGGTTGACGGTGAAGCCCTCGGGCACCGCGAGCAGCTCCTCGTTCTGCTCGGCCAGCACGTCGGCGGGCACCGCGGTCTCGGGCTCGACGACCATGACGCGCGAGATGCGCTGCGGCTCCTCGCCCCGTACGCCCTTGGCGAGGCTCGTCTTGAGCGCCTGCTGGCGGTCGGCGAGCCGCCGATAGGCCGCCTCGGCGTCGGCGTCCGCCTGACCCGCCGCCAGCGCGCCCGCGGCCTCGAGCCGCGCCGCGTAGCGGCGGGCCACGGGCGGCGTCTCGCGGATGCGCTCGTACACCGTGGGCTGCGTGTAGGACGGCTCATCGCCCTCGTTGTGGCCCCAGCGGCGGTAGCCGACCACGTCGATCACCACGTCCCCGCGGAACCGCTCGCGGTACATCATCGCGAGCCGCACCGCCGCGAGGCACGCTTCGGGGTCGTCGGCATTCACGTGGATGATCGGCACGTCGAACCCCTTGGCGAGATCGCTCGAGTAGTCCGTCGAGCGGCTCTCCTCGGGATCGGTCGTGAAGCCGATCTGGTTGTTGGCGATGAGGTGGACCGTCCCGCCCGTCGTGTAGCCGCGCAGGCGCTCCAGGTTCAACGTCTCGGCGACCACGCCCTGGGCCGCGAACGCCGCGTCGCCGTGGATCAGCACCGGCACCGCGATGATGGAATCGTGGGCCACCTCGCGCCCGCGGCGCGTGGTCTGGATCGCCCGCGTGCGACCCTCGATCACCGGATTCACCGCTTCGAGGTGGCTCGGGTTGGGCGAGAGGGTGACCGTCACGGGGCGGCCGCCGGCGGTCTGGTACACGCCGGTGGCGCCGTGGTGATACTTCACGTCGCCCGTGCCGCCTTCGGGCGTCAGTGTCTCCTCGACGTGTCGCCCTCCCTCGAACTCGGCGAAGATCGTCTCGTAGGGCAGGCCCACGATGTGCGCCAGCACGTTGAGCCGGCCGCGGTGCGCCATCCCCATCACCACGTCGCGCGCCCCGTGCGCGCTGGCGAGCTCCACCACGAGGTCGAGCATCGGCACCAGGACGTCGAGCCCCTCGATCGAGAACCGCTTCTGGCCGAGGTAGGCCTTGTGAAGGAAACGCTCGAGCGCTTCGACCTCGGTGAGGCGTCCGAGGAGGCGGCGCTGCTCGTCGGCGGTGAGCGGTCGGCGATGCTCTCCCGACTCGATCACCCGCCGCAGCCATACCCGCTCCTCGTGGTTGCCGATGTGCTCCATCTCGTACGCGATGGTGCCGCAGTACGTCGCCTGGAGCTCGCGGTGGGCGTCGGCGAGCGTGCGGCCCGGCACGTACACCCGCAGGATGTCGGCGGGGATTCGTTCCATCACCTCGGCGCTCAGGCCGAGCATGCCCGGGTCGAGGGCCGGGTCGCCCTTGGGGGGGCGGTCGAGGGGATCGAGATGGGCGGCGCGGTGGCCGAAGTAACGGAATGCGCGGACGAGGCCCATCGCGGGGACGACGGAGCGAAGATCCGTGACCACGTCGGCGCTGGCCCGCTCGGGAGCCGGGAGCCGGGAGCCGGGAGCC
>DASPFU010000005.1:0-11317 GCA_035620935.1 Gemmatimonadales bacterium | reverse complement strand
CGTGCCGTTGCGCCAACCGTACGCCGCCTTCGCCAAGGCCCTGCTCGAGCCGCAACATTACCCCGACCGCCGGCTCTATCCGGGAGGCCCGCCCACGCCGCCCTACGACGTGACCGCGCATACGCTCCCGCTCCTGATGGGCGTGACGGCCGTCGTCGCCCACGACTCGTTACGCGTGGCGCTGTCCGCCCCGCTCGCCGAGTCGCAGCTCCCCGCCCCGGTGTATCGGGTCGCCGGCTTCGGCGCGGGGGAGGCACCGCGTGTCGGCCTGTATCGCTCGTACTCCCCGGTGATGGACGAAGGCTGGACGCGCTGGGTGTTCGACACCTGGGCGGTCCCCTACGTCACGGTCGTGGACTCGGTCGTGCGGCGCGGCCGCCTCAAGGAGCGCTTCGACGTGATCGTGCTGCCCGATCAGTCGCCGCGCGGGATCGTCGAGGGACTGGCCACGCGCTACCCCTCGCCGTATGCGGGCGGCGTCGGCAGCGAAGGGGTCCTGGCGCTGCGGCAGTTCGTGGTGGATGGCGGCACACTGGTGGCCTTCAACGACGCGTCACGGTTCGCGATCCAGTCGCTGCTGCTACCGGTGCGGAACGTGCTCGAGGGCGTCGCGGACGACGACTTCTTCGCGCCGGGATCGCTGTTCCGGATCGACCTCGACCCCGCCCACCCGCTCGCGCGGGGGATGCCGCCGCAGACGGCGGCCTGGTTCGAGAGCGGCCCCGCGTTCGACGTGCTCGACTCCGCCACGGTCCGGGTGGTGGCCCGGTATCCGGCTGACCCCGCCGCGGTCCTGCAGTCGGGCTGGGTCTTGCGCCCCGAGCGGGTGGCCGGCCGGGGCGCCCTGGTCGAGGTGCGGGTAGGCCAGGGGCGGGTGATCCTGTTCGGGTTTCGGCCGCAATATCGGGGCCAGTCGCTGGCGACGTTCCGCCTGCTGTTCAACAGCCTGTTGCAGAGGTGAACCGGGGTCGCGCTTGCGGCGGACGGCCCCGGTCCCTATCGTAGTCCTCCCCATATGCGTTGGATTCGGTCCGTCTCGTTGGTGACGGCCGCGCTCCTCGTGAGTCGCGGCCTTTTTGCACAGTCGCTCGCACCCCGCCCGTCCGTGATCCCGGTGACGGCGGAGCAGCTGCGGCTCAGCCTGCGCACCCCGATGCTCACGCTCGCGGTGCCCGACACCACACTGTTCCCGCCGCCCGAGCCGGTCCGGGCGCTGTACGTGAACGCCTGGGCGTTCTCCTCCGCGAAGCTGTGGGCGCTGATCGCGCTCGCGGATTCGACCGAGATCAACGCCTTCGTGATCGACGTGAAGGACGACACGGGCTGCCTGCTGTACCGGTCGCAGGTGGCGACCGCGCGCGCGATCGGAGCCAGCGACTGCGCCCGCCTGCGGGCGGTCGCGCCTCGGCTGGACAGCGTGCGCATGCACGACATCCATCCGATCGCGCGCATCGTGGTCGCCAAGGACCCGTTGCTCGCCGCCGGAAAACCGGCGTGGGCGGTGCGCGACCGTGCCGGCGGCCTGTGGACCGACCGCATCGGGATGGCGTGGGTGGACGCGTACAACGACTCGGTGTGGATCTACGCGGCCCAGCTCGCCGCGGAGGCCGTGCGGCTCGGCTTCGCGGAGGTACAGTTCGACTACGTGCGCTTCCCCGACGAGCCGCGCGCCCGCATGGCGACCGCGGTGTTCGGCGCGCGCCGCGCCGGCGACACCCAGCGCGCCGCCGTCCGCCGCAACGTGCGACTCCTCAAGGAGCGCCTCGCCCCGATGGGCGTGCCCGTCACCTTCGACATCTTCGGGCTCACCGCCACCTACGATGGCGACATGGGGATCGGGCAGGTGTGGGAGGATTTCCTCGACGTGGCCGACGTGGTGCTGCCGATGGTGTACCCCAGCCACTACTACGCGGGGGCGTACGGCTACCAGCGGCCCAATCATCACCCGTACCAGATCGTGCGCAACGCCCTGCGCGACGCCCAGGCGCGGACGCCGCAGGGGTCGGGGCCGGAGATCCGTCCGTACCTGCAGGCGTTCACGCTCGGGCGGCGCAAGCCGCGCTACACTCCTCACGAGATCCGCGAGCAGATCCGCGCCGCCGAGGAGCTGGGGATCCGGTCGTGGGTGCTGTGGAACCCGCGCAGCGTCTATCAGCGCGACGCCCTGCTGCCGCGACGGGGCGGTCCGCCGTCCGCCGACCTCGGGGACATGAGTGCGCAGTAGCCGCGTCGACGGAGGAGGCCCCGCGCGGACGACCCGGCGCGCGTGGTGGCCTGCCGTCGCCGTGCTCGGCACGGCGTGCCTCGACAGCGCCGCGGTCAGCCCCGATGCGTTGCCCAGCGCGGAGCGTGCGGCGGTGATCGCAGCGCTCAACTGCGCCGCGGCGACCGACCCCGTCTTCGCCCCGGTCGGGTCGTTCGTGTTCCCCTACATCGACCGCGCGACCGCCCTGGTGTCGCCCGCGGGCGACACCACCCGCGTGGTCGGCATCGACCTCGACCTCCAGGCGGTCGTGGACTCGGTGGACGTGCAGCTGAGCCTGGTGGGCGTCATGGCGTGGACGGGGTTCGATTCGCTCGCCGGCACGGTCGATTCGACCGTCGTGCTGCTGGGGTCGACCGGGCCGCTCCCCATCGCGGACGCGCTCAGCCCGAGCTTCACACCCGGAACGCCGGGCCAGGGATCGGGCGTCGTGATCCATTCCCCGACGCCCGATACGTGCCAGCTGTGGGCCCCCAGCACCGGCCTCTTCCGCGTTGCGACGAGCGGCTACGGAGACGGTACCTCCCAGGGGGCCGATGGCCTGTCGGTGACGATGTACCGCGGGACGGTGACGGGGGACTACGCGGTCACGGCGACGCTGGTCCCGGACGCGGCCACCACCATCTCCACCGGACAGGCGTATCCCGACGGCGTCCAGGCGTTGAAGATGCGCGTGTCGGGGCTGACGCTGCCATAACAACTCAGACCGCAGATGGCAGACGGCAGGTCGCAGACCGCGCCGTCACCCCTGCCGACTGCCCGCTGCCATCTGCTTGTCTTCGGGTTTCCACTCGGTGATGTAGCCCGAGAGCGCCGAGGCCGCCACGGTGTAGGGATTGGCGAGGTAGAGCTGGCCCGGGCCCGAGCGGCCGGGGAAGTTCCGATTGATGGCGCTGATGGTCACTTCCTCCCGCGTGCGCGACACCCCCGGTCCGGCGTTGATGCAGGCGCCGCACGACGGCTCCAGGAACGTGGCGCCCACCTGGCGGAACACGTCGAGGTATCCTCGCTCCTCGCAGTACCGCTTCACGTCCTGCGACCCGCACTGGATGAAGAAGCGAACCCACGGCGCGACCCGCTCGCCCCGCGCCGCCGCGTCGGCCAGGACGCGGGCGTACATGTCCATGTCTTCCTTCTTGCCCGCCGTGCACGACCCCGCATAGGCGATGTCGACGCGCACCGGCTGGCTCGTCTCGGCCACGGACATCCCGTTCCCCGGGTCGCCGGGGAGCGCGATCATCGGCCGGATGTGGCTCGCGTCGATCTCGATGATCTCGCAGTACTCGGCGTCCGGATCGCTGGCGAGCCCCGCGATGCGGCGCTCGGCGTCCTCCCGCGTCATGCCTCGATAGGCCATGAGGTAGTCCACCGTCTTCGCGTCAGGCGCGACGTATCCGGTGAACCCGCCGACCTCGGCCGTCATGTTGGTCATCGTCGCCCGCTCGTCGACCGACAGCGCCTCCACGGCGTCGCCCGCGTACTCCACCAGCTTGCCGATCGCGTGACCGTTCTTCACGTACGGGTGCCGCAGGATCTCGAGCATGAAGTCCTTCGCGGTCACGTTGGCGGGCTTGCGGCCCCGGACCACGACCTTCACGGTCTGCGGGACGGTGACGCGGACGTCCCTGGTGATCCACGAATTGAAGATGGCGGTGGTGCCGACCCCGAACGCCACGCACCCCACCGCCCCGGCGTGCGGCGTGTGGGAGTCGGACCCGATGATGACCTGCCCCGGCTCCGCGTGGGACTCGAGGATCTTCGAATGGCAGATCGCCTCCGATCCGTGCGCTCCGAGCCGCAGCTCGCCGTACAGTCGGACGCCCTGGGCCTCGGCGAACGCGCGCTGCTTCTTCTCGAGCTCCAGCGCGACGTCGAGCAGGCCCTCCTTCACGCGCTCGGGCGTCATCACCTCCGGCAGGAACGTGAGGTGGTCCCGGAAGAACAGCACCGACCCGGGGTCGTTGATCGGCTCCCCGGCGCCGACCAGCTGCTCGAAGAAGATGGCCGCCATCGGCGTCACGTACTCGTGGCTGAACCGGATGTCGGTGAGGACGAAGCCCTCGTCGCCGGGCTTCACAGCCGGCACGCCGATGCGACCCTGCGCGGCGTCCACCACCCAGCGGCGGGCCAGGATCTTCTCGCCCAGCGTCATCGGGCGGGGCCGCGTGGCCGGCGGCGAGACCCGGACCTGTCCCTGCAGGCGCGCCAGGTTGTAATTGAAGAGACCGCCGTACTCGATGATCCCCCGGGTGATCTCGCCCTCGCCCTCCGTGAACACCGCCAGTGGGATCTCCTCGCCGCGCCGCACGCGCTCGATCACGGAGAAGTCCGTGGTCGTGAGGACACCGAGGTTCTGGCAATTCTCGCGGTAGATGCGCTCGATATTCTCTGCCACGACCAGGCGGATGCCGGCGCACATCTCGGCGTAGGGGGACTGCTCGCGGGACGATCCCTTGCCGCGGCGCTTGCCGCTCACCGATGCGACGAATCCGCCGCCCCGCACCGATCCCCGCGTGACCGGGAACTCGTCCCCGCACTTGAGACCGAGGTAGGGGAAGTCCCCCAGGGTCTCGTCATAGTAGTAGCAGATGTACGCGGGCGTGATCTCGTCGGTCGAGATGTTGTCCCGCAGCTTGACGGCCGGAGTCCAGTCGACGTCCTCGCCGGCGAGCTGGCGCCGCACCAGGCCGGGATCCTCCGCCAGGAAGAGGACGCGCCCGGGGAAGCGCACCTTCTCGGGGAGGCGGTGCACGGGTCGGGATTTGAGCCGATGGAGCATGGGCCCCTAAGATACCACCGCCCGCCCGGGGGCCAGCAACCGTCGCGCCGGGCGGTCCGCTGGCTCGCGTCGTCGCCGGGGCGTATGTTGGCACCATGCCGCCTTCGCGCGTGCCGTTGCTGGTCGCGCTGGTCGCGGGGTGGCCGCCCGCCTTCCTGGCGCCAGCCGCCGCACAGATCCCCGATACCACGTTGCCCCCCTGGACCCCGCCCCCGCAGCGCCCGTGGGTCGCGGTGGCCGAGATCGCGGCTATCAACGTGCTGGTGAACCGGTTCGATGCCTACGTTCTGCAGGCCGATTGGGCGATCGGGGCGGGGACGAACAGCTGGCAGACCAACCTGCGGCTCGGGTGGGAGTGGGACGAGGACCAGTTCGGCACCAACATGTTCGCGCATCCGTATCACGGCGGCCTCTATTTCAATACCGGTCGGTCCAACGGCCTCGACTACTGGGAATCGGCGCCGCTCGCGTTCCTCGGGTCGTGGACCTGGGAGTACTTCGGCGAGTCGTACCGTCCGTCGCTCAACGACTTCTTCATGACGAGCTTCGGGGGCATCGCCCTGGGAGAGATGTTTCACCGGGTGGGCGCCAGCATCCGCGACAACCGGGCGCGGGGCGGCGGGCGCCTGGGACGCGAGCTTGCCGCCCTGCCGCTCGACCCCGTCGGTGCGTTCAATCGGCTGATCCGCGGCGAGTGGTCGGAGCGGGGACCCAATCCGCCGGAGCACGATCCCGGCGCGTTCGTGCTGCGGGTGCACGCCGGCGCCCAGCTCCTCTCCGACTCGAGCCAATCGGACACCGTCCGCTCGGCGCCCTCGGTCCTCATCGACCTGCGCTACGGCGACCCGCTGATCCAGCCGTACCGCTCGCCGTTCGATGCGTTCAGCGTGCGCCTCCAGACGAGCGCCGGGAGCATCAACCAGCTGCGGGCCTCGGGCCGCCTGTTCGGCAAGGACCTCAACGCCACCACCGCCCGCCACCGCCACCTGTTCATGGTGAACCAGCGCTACGACTTCGCGAAGAACCCGGCCTATCAGTTCGGGGGACAGAGCATCGAGGCCGGCCTGCATTCCCGCTGGCACCTGCGGGGGAGCTTCGGCATCCGCACGCAGGTCTTCGCGGACGCGATCATCCTCGCGGCGCTCGACGCGCCCAGCTCGGGTGTGGGGGAGCGCATCTACGACTTCGGCCCCGGCGGCGGCTTCCGGGTCGAGGTCGCGCTCGAGCGGCGCGGCATCACCTATGTGACCCTGTACGGCCGCAACGAGTTCGTGCACACGGTGAGCGGGGCCAGCGCCGACCATATCGTCAGCATCTCCGGGCTCGAGATCACCGTGCCGATCGCCTGGGGGCTCGGGGTCGCGCTGCACTCCGAGTATTACAGCCGCACCAGCCGCTACAGCGACAAGCCGGACGAGATGCGCGAGTTCCCGGAGGCGCGGATCTACCTCACCTGGACCAGCGCGTCGCGGCCGGAGGGGCGATGAGGAGCGCCGGGCGGTTGGCCCTGGCCGTGACCCTGGTCGCCGGGGCCCTGGCCGACCGGGCCGCGGCCCAGCGGCCCCACCGCAGCGGCCTGTGGTTCGAGCTGGGCAGCGGCCCGGCGGCCGTGCGCGTGGCCTGCGCCGGATGCGCCGACGTCAGCTTCGAGGGGGGGTCGGGGGGGTATCTCCGGGTCGGCGGCGTCGTGTCCGATCGCGTCCTGCTCGGTGTCGAGGCGTTCGGATTCGACGACGAGACGTTCGGGTTCACCGCGGGGGACACCGCGTTCGTGGCGGAGACGGCGACCGTGGCGGCGGTGGCACTGTGGTTCCCGTGGCGGTCCGGGGCGTTCCTGAAAGGCGGCGTCGGGATCGCCGAAGGGAGCTTCACCACGACGCCGACGCCGGGGTCGCCCGTGATCGCCGAGGGGGTCGGCGTCGGGCTGACGTTCGGTGTGGGGTGGGACTTCGCGATCTCGCGCAAGTTCGCCATCACGGCGAACGCGGCCGCGTTCATCACCGCCATCGGCGATCTCGTGCTCCCCAGTGAGACGGTCGACGACGTGATCGCGACGATGTACGTCGTCTCGATCGGGTTCACGGTGCGCTAGCCGCGGGCCCGGCTCCCCTCTTGCCCGGGGGCCGGCGAGGCGCTTCCTTGCGGTCCGATGCTGTTGGCGCTCGTACTCCTGCAGGCTGCCGTGTCCGGCGCGGTCGAGCGGACCGGCGCGTTCGCGAGTCCCCGGCTCACCGAGAGCTCGGGTGTCGTCGTGAGCCGGTCGCACCCGGGGCTGTTGTGGTCGCACAACGACTCGGGCGACGAGGCGTTCCTCTACGCCACCGACCTGCACGGTGCCGACCGGGGCCGGGTCCGCATCCCGGGCATCGTCCCGCTGGACGCCGAGGACCTGGCCGACGGCCCCTGCCCCAGCTCGCCCGGCCGCTGCCTGTACCTGGCGGACACCGGCGACAACGGCGAGTCGCGCGACTGGGTCGCGCTCTATGCCGTGCCCGAGCCCGCGGCGCCCGCCGGACCGGCGGATGTCGATGGGAGTTCCGCGGCGCCGAGTGCGCTGCGGCTCCGCTATCCCGACCGGCCGCACGATGTCGAGGCGGTGTTCGTGACGGACAGCGGGACCGCGTACCTGGTGACCAAGGGCCGGCGCGGGGGCGTGGCGGTGTACCGTGTGCCGCGCGCCGCCTGGGCGCGCGGCGGGGTCGCGACCGCGGAGTTCGTGCAGGCCCTCGCGATCGAGCCCGCGGTCCCGCTCGTGACCGGCGCGGCGCTCTCCCCCGACGGCGCCCGCGTGGCGGTGCGGGGGTATGGGGCGATCGCGTTCTTCGCCCTGCGCGCCGACGGCGGTCTCGCGCCGCACGGCCCGGCGTGCGACGTGCGGGGCCACGAGCCCCAGGGTGAGGCGGTCGCGTTCCTGGATGCGAGACGCCTCGTGATCACCAGCGAAGGGACCCGGGTGGCCCCGGGTCCGATCCACATCGTCACCTGCCCCCAGTGACCGGCCGGTGACCGTCAGGAGGGATCCGATGTCGTCGTGTCGCGCGCTGTCGCTCAGCCTCGTCCTCGTCGCGGGCGCCTGCGGTGCTCCGTCGGCGCAAGCGCCGGTCCCGCTGGCCGATCCCGTCCCAACCGTCAATGCGGCGGCGTTGGACGCGCACCTCCGGTACCTGTCCGACGACCTGCTCGAAGGCCGGGCACCGGGCACCCGCGGGGGTGAGCTTGCGGCGCGCTACATCGCCGCCCAGTTCCAGGCGCTGGGTCTCGAGGGGGCGGGTGCGGACGGATCCTATTTCCAGCCCGTCGCCCTGGTCGGGACGACGCCCGAGGCGACGTTGGCTTGGGGCGCGCAGGGCGCGGCCCGGACGCTCCGCTTCACCGAGGAGTTCGTCGCCTGGGCCGAGCGGCCCGAAGCGGAGATCGTGGCGGACGGGGAGGTCGTTTTCGTGGGCTACGGCATCGCCGCGCCCGAGTGGCAGTGGGACGACTACAAGGACGCGGACCTGCGGGGCAAGATCCTGCTGGTGCTGGTGAACGATCCCGGCCTGCGTGACTCGACCATCTTCCTCGGCCGGACGCTCACCTACTACGGCCGCTGGACGTACAAGCTCGAAGAAGCCGCACGGCGGGGAGCGGCAGGCGTGTTCCTCGTGCATACCGACGAGAGCGCGACCTATCCCTGGAGCGTGGTCCGCGGCTCCTGGACCGTCGAGCAGTTCCAGCTCGACCGTCCGGCGGGCCCGGCGCTGAGCTTCGCGGGCTGGGTGACATCCGACGCGGCCAGCGCGGCCCTGCGGACCGGCGGCCTGGACCTCGACTCGCTCAGCCGCGCGGCCGTGGCCCGCGCGTTCCGCCCCGTTACCACGGGGCTGCGCGCCGCGGTGACGGTGTCGAGCCGAGTGCGGCGTGTCCGGTCCGCGAATGTCGTGGGACGCCTGCGGGGCTCGGACTCCGTGCTCGCGCGCGAGGCGGTGCTCTTCACGGCCCATTACGACCACAAGGGTGTGGGGATCCCGGTGGCCGGGGATTCGATCTACAACGGCGCGGAGGACAACGCCTCCGGTGTGGCGGCCATGCTGGGCGCCGCGGACGCGCTGGTGCGGTCGCGGCCACGCCCCCGGCGCAGCGTGCTGTTCATCGCCACCACCGCCGAGGAGAGCGGCCTGCTGGGCAGCGCGGCGTACGCGGCGGACCCGCTGGTGCCGCTCGACCGCACGGCGGCGGTGATCAACCTGGACCACACCAACGTCCGGGGCCTGACGCGCGACATCTCGGCGCTGGGCGCGGACCGTTCCACGCTCGGTGCGGTGCTGGCGGCGGCCGCGCGGGCCGAGTCGCTCACCGTGGTGGAGACGACGGACGAGCGCGGCTCGTTCTTCCGGTCCGATCACTTCCCGCTCGCGCGGGCGGGAGTACCGGCGGTGTCCGTGCAGCGCGGCGAGGATTACGTCGGTCGGAGCCGCGAGTGGGCCGTGGAGCAGGAAGCGCTGTGGAACACGCGACGCTACCACCAGCCGAGCGATGCGTATTCGCATGACTTCGATTACGCCGGAATGGTGCAGCAGGTGCGCGTGGTGGTGCGGATCGCGCAGGAGGTCGCCAACGCCGCGGCGTTGCCGCAATGGAAACCGACGTCGGAGTTCCAGCGGGCCCGGCCGGGTCGCTGAGGCTGGTCACCGAGGCGGAGAAGTCGTTGGTGGGGTGAGTGTTACGACCTAGGGTGGCGCGTGGGCCGGGGCGCCCCGCGCGAGACTGGCCGAATCGGATGCGAGGGCATAAGTTTGCGCCCGCTTTTCGGCCGGCCGACCCGATTCCCCGGAGCGCCCCCTGGAACTGCCCAGCAGCCACCGGCTGCCATTGAACTGGCTGTACGAGGCGGCCAGCCCCCCCCTGCAGTACCGGGCGCTGGCTGAGGTCGCGCCCCCCGCAGCCCGGGATCCGGATCGGCTGGTTGCGCTCAGGGCAGCCGTCCTGGCGTACAAGCCTGCCACCGCGATCGCCCGCAAGCAGCGGGACACCGGTCTGTGGGGCGGCAACCTCCTCGCGCCCGGGGCCAGTCGGGCCATGGGGTGGTCGGAGCCCGGCACGGTGTTCCAGTACCTCCGCCTCATCGAGTTGGGCTGGCCCGCGGGGGAGCGGACGTTCCGGCTGGCGGATCGGTTGCTGTTCCGCTTGCTGTCCCGGGACGAGGATCCGTTGCTGCTGGTCGAGTTCCAGCGACCGGCGAAGGCCGACCCCGGCCTCGGCGTCTGGGCCCGCACGATGGGTCGGATGGCCGCGGCCGCCGCGCTCGCCCGCGCGGGCCATGTCGAGGACCCCCGCCTGCGCGGCATCGCCCACAAGGTGATCAGCGACATGTCGCTGTTCCTGCGCAGCGAGGTCGCCCAGAAGCCGTTCCGGCGGGCCGGAGGCAAGACCGTCCTCGACCCCGCGGCCACGCCGCCGAACATCTTCTCGATCGTGATGCTGGCCTTCCTGCCCTCGCTGCAGCGGGAGCGCGCCGGGTTTCTCGACCGATTGGCGGCCTATCTGTCCGAGCCGGCGCCCAAGCGCGCCTGGGCGGTGCAAGCCGGGAAGCACTTCTTCAAGCCCTATTTCGAGATCCTGGGTGACCCGCTCGGGGCGGATGCGCAGGGGCGTGTGAAGGACGTGCCGTTCGCGGTGTACTGGCTCGAGCTGCTGGCGCGGCTGGGGGTCGTGCGGCAGGTGCCGCGCGCGGCACTCACCCTCGCCCGGCTGTTCGCCGAGTGCGATGCGAGCGGCATCTGGACGCCCAAGGCGCTGCGCGGCCTGCCGAAGTCGGCCAATCCCGTGGTGGGGTACTACTTCCCCCTCGAGGGCGCCGGGAAGAGTCCGGCGCAGCGACAGACGGACGTGAGCTTCCGGCTCGCGTTGATCGCGCAGCTCATGGGGATGCCGGTAGAGGTAGCATAAGCTACTACTACCTGCTCACAGTTGCCTGTACGTCTGCTCCCGTCGCGAGTGATGTTGACACGGGCAGGGGAACGTAGTAGCAGTTACTACTGATGCCTCCGGCTCAGGTCGATCTCACGCCGTTCGGATTTACCGGCACCGAGTCCGCCGTGTATGGTGCGTTGCTGCGCTCCGGCCCGGCGACCGGATACGCGGTCGCCCAGGCCGTGGGCCTCGCGCGCGCCAACGTGTACGCCGCCCTGTCCGGCCTCGTCGCGCGCCAGGCCGCCGCGCTGCTCGCCGGCAGGCCGGCCCGCTACCGCCCGGTGGATCCCCAGACGCTGGTCACGCAGTTGGCGGCTCAGCTG
>DASPFU010000004.1:0-7381 GCA_035620935.1 Gemmatimonadales bacterium | reverse complement strand
CTCTATCTGGCGGCCCTCGCCACCCCGCTGGTGCTGTCGGTGCACAGCGTGGTGTCGTGGGATTTCGCGATGGGCATCGTGCCGGGGTGGCACGCGACGATCTTCGCCCCGTACTTCGTGGCGGGCGCCATCTACTCGGGTGTGGCGATGGTGATCACGCTGCTGGTGCCGATCCGGCGCCTGTTCCGGCTCGAGGCGCTGATCACCGAGCATCACTTCGAGAACCTCGCCAAGCTGTGCCTTCTCACCGGCATGATCGTCGGCTACGCCTACACGGCCGAGTACTTCATCGCCTGGTTCGGTGGCAACCCGTACGAGCGCGCGGCGTTCTGGTACCGGGCGTTCGGGTCGTACTGGTGGGCCACCTGGACGATGATCATCTGCAACGCCTTCCTGCCGCAGCTGCTGTGGTTCAGGAAGATCCGCACCAACATCACGGCGCTGTTCGTGCTCTCGATCTTCGTCAACATCGGGATGTGGTTCGAGCGTTTCGTGATCATCGTGGTCTCGCTCGCGGGCGAGCCGTACTCGCCGTGGGCCAACGCGGTGTACAACCCGACCTGGGCCGACTGGGGCATCATGGCCGGGAGCTTCGGGTGGTTCTTCATGTGGTTCCTGCTGTTCGTGAAGAACTTCCCGACGGTGTCGATCGCGGAGGTCAAGGAAGTGCTCGCGCCCCCGCGGGCGGGGAGACACTAGCATGCCCCTGCCCAATCCGTTGAAGGAGCTGTTCGACCGGCCGCCCACGCCGGGCGTGCTCGGCGTGTTCGAGCATCTCGACTCGGCCGTGGCGGCGATCCGCCAGCTCAAGGCCGGGGGACACCGCGACCTGACGGTGTACTCGCCGATCCCGCGCCACGAGCTGGAGGAGGCGCTCGACCAGCCCGTCAGCCCCGTGCGGATGTTCACGCTGGTGGGCGGCATCGCCGGATGCATCGCCGGCGCGTGGATCACCCTGTGGATGTCGTACGACTGGCCGCTGGTCGTCGGCGGCAAACCGGTGGGCTCGGTCCCCCCGTACGTGGTCATCATGTTCGAGATGACCATCCTGTTCGGCGCGCTCAGTACGCTGCTCGGCATCGCCTTCAACGCGCTGATGGCCGCGCGGCGGCGCGGGACGGTCGCATACGACCCGCGCTTCTCGAACGACCGCTTCGGCATCTTCGTCCCCTGCGGCGCCGATCGCGCCTCCGGGGTGGAGACGCTGCTCACGGGGAGCGGGGCGGAGGAGGTGCGCCGTGCGTAAGCTCGCGCTCATCGGCGCGGCGGGCCTCGTCCTGACCGCGTGCGACCCCGACCGCGGGGTGCACCACATCGGGTGGTTCTCCACGATGCGCACGCCGCGGTCGGTGCGACCCTACACGATGCCGCTCATGCCGGCGCCCGGATCCGTGCCGATCACCGGATCGGACCCCGATTCGCTCCCGGCGGCGGACGCCGAGCGCCTCAGCAACCCGCGCACGCGGACGGCGGAGTCGCTCAACCGCGGGCAGTGGGTGTACGAGACCTACTGCCTGGTGTGTCACGGCGCCGGGGGGCGCGGCGACGGCCCGATCTCGGCGGCGAACGGGCGCACGCCGCCGGGGCCTTTCCCGGGCATCGGCGATCTGCTCGGACCTACGGCGATGGGGCGGTCGGACGGCTACATCTACGGCGTCGTGACGTACGCGCAGGCGATGGGCCGCGGCCTCATGCCGCGCTACGGCGACAAGGTGCGCGGCACCGACCGGTGGGATGTGGTCAACTACGTGCGGCGTCTGCAGGCGGCGGGAGGGGGCCAGTGAGCACCATGACGGGCGTGGACCGCGCGGAGCTCGCCCGCCTGGCCGGCCGCTTCCCCGCCCGACGGGTGGGGTTGCTCGGGGCGGCGCTCGCCGTCGCGGGCGGGATCGTGCTCGTGATGGGGATCGTGAGCGCCGAGCCGGGACGGAGCTGGTGGGCCTACCACGTGAACTTCGTCTTCTGGAGCGCGCTGGCCCAGGCCCTCGTCGTGTTCGGGGCGACGCAGAAACTGGCCAAGGGGCACTGGTCCGGGCTGGTGATTCGCCTGGGTGAGGCCGCCGCCGGCTTCCAGATCGTCGTGCTCGCGCTTTACCTCGGCCTGTACATCGGGCGCGACCACATCTTCAGCTGGCTGCACGAGCCGCGAACGGACCTCGGCTGGTGGCTCACCAGTCCCTGGTTCTTCGTCCGGAACTTCGTGGTGCTCGCCGCGCTGGCCTGGCTGTCGTGGCGGTTCGTGCGCCACGATGTGGCGCCCGACCAGCGCGAGATCGCCGAGGGCCGACCGGTGGAGCTCGATGCCGCCGGCAAGGGTCTGATCAGCCGCGAGGCAGCGTTCCTCGTGGTGGGATACGCCTTCGGGTACACGCTGCTCGGCTACGACCTCGTGATGTCGCTCGCGCACAAATGGGTGAGCAACCTGTACGGGGCGTTCTACTTCATGGGCAGCCTGCTCGCGGCCCTGATGCTGCTGACCGTGCTCTCGGCCGCCTTCAGCGGGCCGATGGGGCTCGGGGGCCTCGTCTCCGCCAAGCAGCGCCACGATCTCGGCAAGCTGTGCTTCGGGTTCACGGTGTTCTGGGCGTACCTGATGTGGTCGCAGTTCCTGGTCATCTGGTACGGCAACCTGCCGGAGGAGACGTGGTTCGTCTTCTACCGGCTGTACGGCGCCTGGCGGCCGGTGGGGATCGCCGTGTTCCTGATGGTGTTCCTCATCCCCTTCGTCGTGCTGCTGGGCGCGCGCCCCAAGAAGCACGTCGGCATCCGCGTCGCGGTCGCGGCGGTCAGCCTGTCGGGTATCTGGCTCGAGCGCTATCTCGCGATCGTTCCGTCGATCAACCACGGCGCGGGGCCGGCACTCGGCTTGCCCGAGGCCGGGGTGACGGCGTTCTTCGCCGGCGTGTTCCTGCTCGCGTACGCCTGGTTCGCCGCCAGGTTCCCGATGGTGTCGCCGCGGCTGGCGGCCGACACGATCGAGCGCGAGCGGCATCACTAGGGCGCGTCGCGCCCTCCGGAGGCAGCCATGCGACGATTCCATCGATTCCTCGGGGCCGCCGCGCTGCTCGCGGCGGCGTGCGGCGATTCCACCAGCTCGACCCCCGGACAGGTCACCGTCGGGAACAACTTCTTCAGCCCCACGTCGGTGAGTCCCGACGCCAATGGCGTCGTCACCTGGACCTGGAACTCCGGCGGCACCCAGCACAACGTCACGTTCATCGACCTGGCGCCGGGGTCGGGCAACCAGGGGAGCGGCACGTTCAGCCGGGACTTCACCGGTGCCTCCGCCGGGACGATCGGGTATCAATGCACGCTCCACGCGGGGATGCAGGGCGAGGTCGTGATCCCCTGGACTCGGTAGATTGCGGGCATGGCCGACACCCCCGACACCCTCGAGTCGTTCCGCCACTTCCGCGAGAAGATGAACGCCGCCATCCTGGCGGCGGGCAACCTCAGCATCAACCGGTTCTTCGCCCTGGACACCCGCACCTACGAGGCGGGCGCCCTGCCGGGGAAGACCAAGGAGCTGCTGGGGCTCGTCGCCTCGATGGTGCTGCGCTGCGACGACTGCATCACCTACCACATCGTCCGTTGCCGCGAGGAGGGCGTGACCGACGCGGAATTCTATGACGCCTTCGCCGTGGCTCTCGTGGTGGGGGGGTCGATCGTGATCCCGCATCTGCGCCGTGCGGTCGCCCGGCTCGAGGAGCTGCCGCGCTCGTGAACCTGTGGCGGGCGGCGGCCGAGTTGCTGCGCCGGGGCGAGGCGGGCGCCCTGGCCACCGTCGCGGGTACGCGCGGCTCGACGCCGGTGCCCGCTGGCACCAAGATGCTGGTCGGTGCGGACGGCCGATTGGCGGGCACCGTCGGCGGTGGGTGCGTGGAGGCCGACGTGATCGCCGCGGCGTTCGAGGTGCGGCGCATTGCCGGGCCGCTGCTCGTGACGCACCACCTCAACGCCGACCTGGCGGGCGACCTGGGACTGTCGTGCGGCGGCACGGTGGACATCCTCGTCGAGCCCCTGGTCCCGCATCCCGCCTACCTGGCCGTGCTCGACGCGGCCGCGTCGGAGCGCGGTATCGTCACGACGGCGACGGCGTGGCCGGCGGGTCCGGACAAGACTTTCGCGCCGCTGGACGCCGCGGCGCGGAACGTGGCCGGGGCGGAGCTGTCGCGCGACCGCGCACGGGTGATCGAGCGCCTGGTGCCGCCGCCGCGCGTGCTGGTGTTCGGGGCGGGGCACGTCGGCGCGGCGATCGGGCGCGCGGCGCACGCCGCGGGGTTCCGGGTCACCGTGGTGGACGACCGGCCGGAGTTCGCGGATCCGGCCCGCTTCCCCGCCGAGATCGCAGTCTGGGCCGCGGAGCCCGAGGCCGCCGTGGTGCGCTTCGGTCTCGCGGCCGACGACGCGGTGGTGATCGCGACGCGCGGGCACCGGCAGGATGCGGAGATTCTGGCGCGCGTCGCCGCCGCACCGGCGGACTACGTCGGGCTGTTGGGGAGCCGCCGCAAAAAGGAAGTGGTGACGAAGGGGCTGGCGGCCGTCGGCGTTCCCGCCGAGGCGCTGGCGCGCGTGCGCGTCCCGGTGGGCCTCGACATCGGGGCGCGGACGCCGGAGGAGATCGCGGTCAGCGTGGTGGCGGAGTTGATCGCGTGGCGGCGGGACGCGGCACGCGGGACGGGGGACGGGTCGATCCGGTGATCACCCGTCCCGCGTCCCCCGTCCCCCGTCCCGTCTATCGCACTCGCTCCAGCAGTTTCGACAACGAATCCGCCCCCACCGGTCCCGCGATCTCCACTCGCAGCGTGCCCACGTAGCGTGCCAGCCGCTCGCTCGACTCCGCCGGGCGTGTGGGCTCGGGGGCTGCTCGCTGGCGGGCCATCGCGTCCGGCCCGACCTCCCGTACCGCGTCCGCCCGCCGCTCGTGCAGCCGCACCACCGTTGTCGCATCGAGCGCCTGCTCCACCACCACGACGCCGGGGCCGCCGAGTGCGATCCGTCGCACCGGCAGCCCGGGGATCGTCACGGGTGCGGTGCCGAGGATGGCCCGGGCCGAGTCGACGGTCAGCGGCGTGAGCGCCAGGCTTTCGTCCGCGTTCGCCACAGCGCTCGCGACGAGCCCGACGGCCTCGGCGCGCGGCGCACCCGCCTGCGCCACGGGCGGCGGGACGGCCGCGAGACGGCCGGCCTGATCTGCGGTCGGCGGGGGCGTGGGCCCGCCCGCACCGCCCGCCGCCTCCCGCTCTTCGCGGCCGGTGGTCTTGGCCGCCGGGGCATCCCGGCGAGAGGCCGCCGGCGCCGCCGGCCCCGCGGGCGCCACCGCATCCTGCTCGCCGAGGGCGACCGCGGCGGGCGGCGCGGCGTCCTGGAGCACGGGGGCCGCGGGCACTGCGGGCGCGGCGGTGCCGCCGCCGCGCGCGATCCAGCCGCCGCCGAGCGCGAGCAGCACGCTCGCCGCCCAGGCGAGCGGCATCCAGCGAGGCAGGGGTCGCGCGCCGCGCCCGCCGCCCCCGGTCCGCCGCAGCGGCGGCACGGCGACCTCGGGTGGCGCCGCCCGTCGGAGCAGGCCCTGCGCGCGCTCCACCAGGTCCCGCTCCTCCGCGAGCCGCGTCCGGCACGCGGCACACGCCTCCAGGTGTGCCTCGAGGCCGGCCCGCTCCACCGCGGTCAGTTCGCCGTCGAGGTAGGCGTGCAGGGTTCCTTCATCCGCGTGCGACATCGTGACGCTCACTTTCATCGTAGGCTTCCACCAGGCGGCGCCGCGCCCGGGCCAGGGTCGTGCCGATGGCGCCCTTCGCCAGCCCCGTTTGCCGGGCGATCTCGTCGTACGACAGTCCCCCATCCCACAGGAGCAGCGCCTCGCGGTCCCGCGGGCTGAGGGTGTCGAGCGCCGCGCGCACCCGCTCCCGTTCCGACGCCGCGTCGGCCTCCTCGTCGGGCGCCGGCGCCACCGGCTCCGGCTCGTTCTTCACGAGGGTGAGGTGGCGGCGCTCGCGGATCGCGCGCCGCGCCTCGTCCCGCGCGAGGTTCGCGGCGACGATGAACAGCCATCCTCGCGCGTTGTCCGGCTGGTGCTCCACCGCCCGGGCGAACGCTTCCTGCGCCAGGTCCGCCGCGCGCTCGGCGTCCCATACCTTGCGGTACAGGAACCGCACGAGCGCGCGGTAGGTGGTGCGATAGACCTCGGCGAGATCGTCGGGCACCGGAGTCAATGCGGAATGCGGAGTGTGGAATGCGGAATGGACGTGCGTGGCTCCGCCCGGTCTCTCGCCTTGCCATTCCGCATTCCGCATTCACCATTCCGCATTCGCATCACCCTCTGAATCCCCTTACGATCCGCCCCAGCTCTCCCTCGTTCCACACGCGCTTGCCTCCCACTGCAATCTTGAGGCTCAGACGCGTGCCGGCCACTACCACCCGGTCGAGCGCGGCCGCGCCGCGCAGCTCGGGGAGCGCCCGCAGCAGCTCGAAGTAGGCCGGGCTGAAGGGCTCGACCGTCACGAGCCGCAGGGCCTCGGTGTGGCGCAGGTCGGTCCACACGCTGTCGCGCTGCACGAACAGACGCCCGCCCACGCGGCGCGTGGCGGCGATCCCCGACCGAGCGCGGACCAGCTCGTCCATCTCCGCCGCATCGGCCGCAACGGCGACCGACGTGGCCTTGGCCTCGCGCGCGGCCCGGCCCACGGCGGCCGCGCCCGCCTGCGCCGCCGGCGCCGCGACCTGCCGCATCGCCTCCTCCGCGCGCAGCTGGTTCGCCGCCACCAGCTCGGGCTCCTGTACCAGATACGCCGTGTACTCGGTGAGGATCCCGTGGCGCAGGGCCAGGTCGCGCAGCGCCTGCACCAGCTCGGGGTTCGGCCCCCGGAGCCGGATCTCCCGCGTCAGCGTTCCCGCCCGCCGCGAGGCCCAGAGCTGAGACACGTACTCCTGCTCGTCCGCTCCGCGCAGCGGCACGGCGGCGGCGAACCGCTCGCCGCGACCGGCGCGGCGGCCGGTGACCGTGAGCGCCAGCGAATCCCGCCCCCGGGCCCGGAAGCGGCCCAGGATCACCTGCTCGTCGCCGGCGAACAGGTCCGGCATCGCACCGGGTTCGACGTCATACAGCTCCACCCCGCCGCCGGCCGCGAGGGCCACGTCGCTGAGCACCGGCGCCGCGATCTTCGCCGCGAGCGATCCCACGGCCTGCTCGATGTCGCTGCCGGGCTGAACGTACTCGCTCGTGCCACGGGCGCGCACCGCCAGCCGGTCGAGGAGGTAGGTGTTGACGTCGTGCCCCACGCCGAACGCGAACACGCGGAACGCGCCGCGCGTCCGTTCGGCCGCGTCGGCGATGCGCTCCGGGTCCGTCTCGCCGGACGTGGGCTGGCCGTCGGTGAGGAAG
>DASPFU010000003.1:0-4358 GCA_035620935.1 Gemmatimonadales bacterium | reverse complement strand
TCCCTCCGCGGGCGCTCCCGGCGCCCCGCGCCGCACCCGGCGACACTCCGACGCGCCCACGCGGAGCCGCGCGACCGCCCGATCCGCTCCAGCCCCGGCTCGGCGCGGCCGACCGCCCCGTCCCCGGCGCCAGCGCTCGTCCACGATCACTGCGCTGGAGCGATCGCGTCCCGGCCCGGGCCTCGACACCGCGCCGTTCGCCGCCGCTCACGCCCCGGGGCGACCGCGTTGCCCCCCGGGCCGCGACGCCGCGCCGTTCGCCGCCGCTCACGCCCCGGGTCGTCTCCCGCAAGCCCCGCGGGGTGCCGACGCCGGGCCGCCCGAGCGCCCGGGCATCGGTCGCCCGCCGCGGCGCGACGCTCGCCGCGAGGTCGCCGCGGCCACGCGACGAGGTCTGGCCGCGCGGGCGCGGTTCGAACCGCGGTCCAGCCACCGCCGGCTTGCCGAACATGGTGGTGCGCGGAACGAAGGGCCGGTGGACGCCGTAGCCGTATCCGTACGGCCGGTAGCCGAGGCCGTAGTAGGGGTACCCGGGCCCGAACGGGTAGTAGCCGAAGGGATAGAAGAACGGGTCATAGTAGGCTGGCCCGTAATAGAACGGACTGTAGAAGAACGGGCGGTAATAGGGATACCCCCACCCGAACCCGATCGAGAACGAGACCCCCCATCCACCGCCGTACGCGCATCCGGGGCATCCGTACACGCCGAAATGCCCGCCGTGGGAATCGTACGGGCTGGTCACCACCCCCCCGACGAAGTAGGGCACGAGGTCATACTCGAAGCTCCCCGCACCCGCCATGCGGCGCGCGATCTCGAGCAGCCCCGCTTCGGGATCGTCAGCCACCGCGCCGGCACCGAGGGAGCGGTAGTCCCAATGGTCGCCCTGCACGAACTCGTCGAACCGCAGGGGATCGGCCGACCACGCGGCGAGCACCAACCCGGTGCCCTCGCTCTCGTCCACGAAGAACGCCTCGCGGCTGCCACGACCGCGTACCTCGAACGTCTTCCGTCCGCGGATGAAGGCGTCGTCGCCGGGATCGAGCGGGAACAGCACCCGCACGCGGCCGGCGGCATCGGCGCGCAGCACGACGAGGTAGCCGTCGCGCGCGGCGCGGACCTCGACCCGGGCGCGGTCCCCGCGCCAGTACTGGCCGTCACTGTTGAGCGAGACGCGGATCGGCGGGTCGTCGGCGGCGACGTGGGCCGGCGGGGGCGGAGCGAGGACGAGCGGCAGTACCAGGGCGGTGAGTAGCATAGGCCCCTCCTGCCGGTAAGATACACCGCCGGCCGCAACATATCACACCACGCCACACTCGGCGTTCAGGGGCCTTCGCCGATGGGCGCCCCGGGGGGCGGCGGCGGGGGCCCACGGCGCTCGGCCGGCTCGTAGCCCCGTGTCAGATACCGCCGCACGTCCTCGGCGAGGGCGGTGAAATGCGCGCGCGCCGCCCGGTCCGCCTGATCGGCCATCTGATCGGCGCGGGCGGCGAGCTGCTTCAGCGCGAGGGTCGCCGCGGCGCGCACCTGCGGCATGTCCGCATCGCCCGCGAGGCGCTGCAGACCGTCCGCCACCGCGCGCTGGATCACCCGCTGGACCTCCGCTTCGTACCCGTCGGCCGGCCGCGGCCCGAACGCGCGGTCCACCAGGCGATCGATCACGGCCTCGAGGCCCGGGAGCGCCGCATCGAGCGCGTGCTGCTCGACGAGGCGCGCGGCCCGCTCCTCGTGCAGCAGCAGGGCCACCGACATCCCCGCCGCGGCGGCCGCGGGTGACACGGCGTCGAAGGTGAGCCCGGTCCAGCGGTCGAACAGCTCGCGGTGCGCGCCATACGTGTACGGCCGCGGCGGGATGGTGGCGAGAAGCCCGCGCGGCAGGGCGAGGGCCGCGGGGTCGAGCGTGGCGAGCACGGCGTCGAGCGCGGCGCGCTGGGCGTCAGCCGGCACCGGAGCGAGCGGTGGCTGGCCGTCGCCCCGCAGGGCGTAGCTGTAGGTCGCGCCTCCCACCAGCTTCACCGCCGCCTCGGTCTGATAGCGGTGGTGCAGGTAGAGCGGCACCAGCGTCTCTTCGATGGTGGCGAGCGGGGCGCCGCGGCGCACCGCGTTCTCCCCGAGCCGCCGGAGCGCGGCGCGGCGGACCGCCAGCACACGCTCGAGCTCGGCCACGGCGTCGGCGCCGTTGTCCCACAGGTGCGTCTGCGGGTGCGCACTGCCGACCGGCCGCGCGTCCTGGTCCGAGAGGAACGTGAGGCCGCGCTCCCGGGCGGCCGCGATGATCGAATCGAGCGCGCGAGGCTCGTCGGTGCCGTCGGGGAAATCCTGGTAGCCCCAGGTGACGGCCACCCGGTCCCAGGCGCCGATGCCCGACGCATAGGCGTCCGACAGGTCGATCCGCCCGTCCGGGCCCAGCGTGGCGAGGGGATGCGGGTAGTCCATCACCGACGCCCGTCCCTGGGCGCTCGCGATGTAGTTGTGCGCCAGGCCGAGGGTATGCCCCACTTCGTGCGCCGAGAGCTGGCGGATGCGCGCGAGCGCCATCTCGCGGGCGGCGGGCGCATCCTCGTCGCCGCGCGCATAGGGCGCCAACAGGCCCTCGGCGATGAGGAAGTCCTGGCGGACGCGCAGGGAGCCGAGGTTGACGTGCCCCTTGATGATCTCGCCGGTGCGCGGGTCGATGATCGAATTGCCGTAGCTCCAGCCCCGGGTCGACCGGTGCACCCACTGGATCACGTTGTAGCGCACGTCCATCGGGTCGGCACTGTCGGGCAGGACCTCGACCCGGAAGGCGTTGCGGTAGCCGGCGGCGTCGAACGCCTGGTTCCACCAGCGGGCGCCGTCGAGCAGCGCCGAGCGCACCGGCTCGGGGACGCCGGGATCGAGGTAGTACACGATCGGGCGCACCGGCTCGCTGGTGCGGGCCCGCGGGTCCCGCTTGGCGAGGCGGTGCCGCGAGATGAAGCGCTGCACCAGCGGGGCGTCGATGGCGGTCGCGTAGTCGGCGTACGCGATGCCGAAGTACCCCGCGCGCGGGTCGCTGCGCCGCGGCGCGTACCCCGGCTCGGGCAGGGCGACGAACGAGTGCCGCTCGCGCACGGTGATGGCCTCGGGGGTCGGCGTCACGTCGCGCACCCACCCGCCGGGGTTGTCACCGGTGAAGGTGAGCGTCACCTCGATCTCGGTGTTGCGCGGGAACCCCCGGGTGCGCGGCAGGTAGAGCGCGCTGCGCGACGCCTCGAGCCGGTAGTCCCCCTGCCGCGCCCGTCGCAGCGCCCCCACCACGCCGTGCGCGTCGCGGAGGGCGAAATCGGTCGCGTCCACCAGCACGCGCCCGCCCTGCTCCGCCGCGACACTGAAGCCCCACAGCACCGACCGCGCGAACGACTCCTCCACGGCGCGCCGCTCGGCGGCGTTCTCCGTCCCGGCCCGGTATCGGGTATTGGGCTCGACCAGAAGGACGCGCGGCCCCACCCGCTCGAAGCGCACGATGCGCTCGCCGCCCGGCTGGCTGCGATCGAGCCCGATGTCGTTCGAGCCCATCCCGGCGGGGAGGGAGACGAGGTAGATCAGCTCCTCATCCGTGCGCGGGATCTCGAGCCACAGTTTCCCCGCGGCGGCGTCCCAATACAGCGGGAGGAAGCCATCACGCTGCTCGAGACCCTTCGTCTTCTCGTCGATCGACGGCAGTTGGGCAGACAGCAGATGGCAGGGAAAGGCAGCCAGGCAGGCAATGATGAGCAGGCGAATCACGGGGCGATCACTCGCGTCTGAGGTCGCGGGGAACATCGCACGCACGGGCGGCGGGCGCGAGCGCGGATGGCAGGCCTGCCGTCTGCCGTCTGCCTACTCTTTTCGGTCGATCACGAACATGCTGCGCTGCGCGGAGGGCATGATCAGCACGCTGAGGATGTTGACATGGGGCGGCAGGCTGACCACGTAGGCGATCACATCGGCGATGTCGTCGCCGGTGAGCGGAGTGAAGCCGCGGTAGGTCGCCCTGGCCCGCTCGCTGTCCCCGTCGAAACGCACCTCGGCGAACTCGGTCTCGGTGTGGCCGGGCTCCACCCCCGACACGCGGATCCCGGTGCCCGCCACGTCGAGGTTCATCGCTTCGGTCAGCGCCCGGACCCCGAACTTCGTGGCATTGTAGACGTTGCCCCGGGGATACACCCAGCGGCCCGCTGTCGAGCCGAGGTTGACGACGTGACCGGTGCCGCGGGCGATCATGCCGGGCAGGATGGCCCGGGACACCCACAGCAGGCCCTTGAGGTTGGTGTCGATCATCCGCTCCCAGTCGTCGGGATCGCCGACGTGGAGCGGATCGAGGCCGGCGGCGAGGCCGGCGTTGTTGAGGAGGATGTCGG
>DASPFU010000002.1:0-13974 GCA_035620935.1 Gemmatimonadales bacterium | reverse complement strand
CAGCCCCCGGGCCGGGATCTTGAAGCGCAGCCGGACCGTCCCCTGCCCCGGGTTGCGCATGTCGATCAGAGTCGCGCGCCGCGACCCGACCTTCTCCATCACCACGCCGAGGTGGGTCTCGGGCACGTCCACCAGCAGCTCTTCGTAGGGCTCGAGCCGCTCGCCGTCCTTCCCCTCCCGCGGGATGATGCGCGGCCGGCTCACCTGGAACTCGTATCCCTCCCGCCGCATCGTCTCCATCAGGATGCCGAGGTGCAGCTCGCCGCGGCCCGACACCGCGAAGGCGTACGGGCTGTCGGTCTCCTCCACGCGCAGCGCGACGTTGCGCTCGAGCTCCCGGAACAGGCGGTCCCGCAGTTGCCGACCCGTCACGAACTTGCCCTCGCGCCCCGCGAGCGGCGAGTTGTTCACCACGAAGTCCACCGAGATCGTCGGCTCTTCGACCGCGATGCCGGCCAGCCGCTCGGGGTGCTCGACCACCGTGATGGTCTTGCCGATCTCCAGGCCCTCGAGGCCCGCCAGCGCCACGATCTCGCCCGCCGCCGCCTCCTCCACCTCGGCGCGCTGCAGGCCCTCGAAGGCGAACAGCTTCGCGACCTTCGCCTGCTCGAACGTCCCCTCGGGCACCAGCCCGGGCTCCCCGAGTGGCAGCAGCGCCACCTGCTGACCCACCCGCACGCGCCCCCGCTCGACGCGGCCGATCGCGATGCGGCCGAGGTAGCTCGAGTAGTCGAGCGTCGACACCAGCATCTGGAACGGCCCGTCGGGCTCCCCCGCCGGCGGCGGCACTGCATCGAGGATCGTCTGGAACAGCGGCACGAGATCGGTGCCCGGGGTGGCCAGGTCGCGGCTCGCGATCCCCTGCCGGCTGGACGCATAAAGGAAGGGGCAGTGGAACTGCTCGTCCGACGCCTCGAGGTCGAGGAACAACTCCAGCACCTCGTCGTGCACCCGCGCCGGCTCGGCATCCTGCCGGTCGATCTTGTTGACCACGACGATGGGCCGCAGGCCCAGCGCGAGCGCCTTGCCCGCGACGAACCGCGTCTGCGGCATCGGCCCCTCGGCCGCGTCCACCAGCAGCAGGAACCCGTCCACCATTCTGAGGATGCGCTCCACCTCGCCGCCGAAGTCGGCGTGGCCGGGCGTGTCCACGATGTTGATCTTCACGTCGTGCCAGCGCACCGCCGTGTTCTTGGAGAGGATCGTGATCCCGCGCTCGCGCTCGAGCGGGTTCGAGTCCATCACCCGCTCCTCGACCTGCTGGTTGGCGCGGAATACCCCCGCCTGGCGGAGCATCTGGTCCACCAGCGTGGTCTTCCCGTGATCGACGTGGGCGATGATCGCGATGTTGCGGACGTTCACAGAGTTACGTCTTGGGCTCGGGTTCCGGGCGGGGCAGTATAGGGGGGTGGGTCTCAAAACTCAAGACGAAAAGGGCGTGGCAGGTGGGATGTGGGACGCTCCCCGTCGAACCGGGCCTCCGCCGCGCACCGTCGCGTCCCACACCCCACATCCCGTCCTACTGGGCCCGGGGCAGCCCCGTCACCTCCACCCTCACCCCGTGGCCTTCGACCTGCCGTGGAAGTGCCGCGCGCGTCTCCGGGCGCTCCTGGTCGAGGCCGACCACGAGGACGGGCGCCCCGTCCACATCCCGGCCGATCCCGACCGACACGACGCCCGGCAGGCGCATGAACTCCGGCGCGTACCGCGCCTTCGCTTCCTCGATCGTCGGGGGCACCTCGTTCCTCCCGCACGTGGCGGCCGGCGTGATCCACAGCACCAGGGCGGCGGCGAGCCGCCTCACCGTGAGACCCCGAGCGCCGCGAACACGTGCTCGACGCGGTTGATGATGGTGGTCGTCTCGCTCCCGGCGAACAGCAGGCCCACGAGGCGATTCTGGTCGTCCAGCACGGCGGAGCCGCTGTCGCCCCCCTGACTCATGGCGCCGGCGAGCAGCTGGTCCGTGAATCGGGCGATCTGGCCCGCCCCATATTGGACGTCCACGGTGACGTCGATCTGGGCGACCTCGCCCGTGGTGAGCCCCGTCGTCCGACCGCTCTTCTTGACCGGCGTGCCCAGCGTCGCCGGCGCGGTGCCAGCGATGGCACCGATCTCGTGGATCCGGTCCACCACGTCGGCCGCCCGGACCGGCCGCGCGATCGCGGCGTCCACCAGGTTCTCCTGCTGCTGAATGGACACGATGCGGTAGCGCGTGCGGCTCCCGATGATCTCGCACCCCACATTCAACGCCCCGATCACCGCGGTCGCGAAGTTGCACTCGCTCGGCGGCTCCGGCACCTGGAAGCGGATCGGCACAAATGCCTCGAGCGTGGCGATCCGGTCGTTCGCGACGGTCCCGCCGTCCACCGGCCCCGGCTGGAGGATGGGGTCCCCGATCTGCGCGTCGTTGCTGTTGGCGAGGACGTGGTTGTTGGAGAGGATGAAGTCCTCGCCCCCCTTCCGGACGAGACACCCGAGCGTGCCCGCGGTGATGTCCCGGTGTCCGATGCTGACCCCTCCGGGCGCGGGGCGGAACCGGCCCGTGGGCGGCTGCAGCGCCCGGATGCGGCCAGTCTCGATCACGTCGGTCGCGACCCCTGCGACGCGTGCCGGAATGAGGTCCCGCGCCGAGAGCTCGGCGGCCGGCCGCTTCCGCTTCACCGAACAGATGATCGCCGGCGTCGCCGTGCGCCGGCCGCCGGTCACCTTGTAGCCGACGCCGGTCGCGACCACCCCGTCCCGCGCGAGCAGGTCGCGGCAAACCTCACGCACGGCGGCACGGGTCGCTTCGAAGGCCTGGTCCATGGGTGTCCTCCTCGATCGGGTGACTGGCCCCGCGGCGCGGCGCCGGGCGTCACTCGCACATCGGCTCCCGCTCCACCTGGACCGTCATGTGCCCGATGCCCAGCTCCGCGAGGCGTCGCCGCGCCTCCTCCAATACCCGCTGGTTCTCGGTTGGCTCCACGACCACGAGGTGCCCGCTCATCGCGATCACGCCGCTCGTCACGGTCCACACGTGCAGGTCGTGAACCGAACAGACCCCGGGGATCCCGGTGAGACGGGCGTGCACGTCGTGCAGCGCGATGTGCGCGGGAGTCGCCTCGAGCAGCACATCGACACTCTCGCGCACCAGCCGCCACGCCGAGCGGAGGATCAGCACCGCGATCAGGGCGGACACCACGGGATCCGCGGCGGTCCATCCCGTCCCCAGCACCAGCACCCCGGCGAGCAGCGCGCCCACCGAGCCCAGCAGGTCCGACAGGACGTGCAGGTAGGCTCCCCGCTCGTTGAGCGAGTGCCCGTGCCCGCGGTGCAGCACCACCGCGCCGACCAGGTTGGCGGCGAGCCCCACGGCCGCGACGCCGAGCAGCAGGCCGCCGTCCACCTCGGACGGCGCGCGCAGGCGCCGCCAGGCCTCGAGCACGATCCCCCCGGCGATGACGATCAGCGCCGCGCCGTTGGCGAGGGCGGCGAGGATCTCGATCCGCAGCAGGCCATAGGAACGCTCGGCCGTGGCGGGCCGCTGGGCCACGTGCGAGGCCCAGAGGGCGAGACCCAGCGCCACCACATCGGCGAACATGTGCCCGGCGTCCGCCAGCAGGGCCAGCGAGTTCGCGACGAGGCCGCCCACGCCCTCCGCCACCATCACCGCGGCGGTCAGCGCGAGCACCACGGTCATGCGGCGCCGCGATTCCGCCCGCAGCGGCGCGAGGTGGGTGCAGTGGGCCTCGATGGGAAGCAGGCTCACGGGAGCCGGGAGCCGGGAGCGGGGAGCCGGGGCATGGTAACCACAATCTACACAGGCTCATCGGGGCGTCCGGCTCCCGGCTCCCGGCTCCCGTAGCAAACCGCTAGTTTACGGCCCCTTATGCCCGAGCCGTCCACCGCCTCGATCCTCTGGCGCCTCGCCGCCGTGGTGCTGCTCGTGGCGGCGAATGCGTTCTTCGTGGCCGCCGAGTTCGCCCTGGTCGCCGCTCGCCGCACCCGCATCGAGGCGATGATCCGCAAGGGTGACCGCCGCGCGGTCGTGGTGCGGAAGGCGCTACAGTCGCTCGACCGCTACATCTCGGGGACCCAGCTCGGCATCACGGTCGCGAGCCTTGGCCTCGGCTGGATCGGCAAGCCCGCGCTCGCGGGCACGATCGAGGGGCTGTTCGCCGGGCTGCCGAGCCCCCTCGACGCGGTCGCCACCCACAGCGTGGCCGCCGGCATAGCGTTCGCCATCATCACCTTCCTCCACATCGTGCTGGGCGAGCTCGCCCCCAAGGCACTCGCCCTGCTGCATCCCGAGCAGACCAGCCGCTGGGTGGCGCCGCCGCTGATCGTCTTCACGATCGCGACCAATCCGTTCATCTGGCTGCTCAACGGGACGGCCAACGGCATCCTGAAACTGTTCGGCGCCCGCCCGCCCACGGAGCACGAACGCGTGCATTCCCCCGAAGAGATCATGATGCTGGTGGAGCAGAGCCGCAAAACGGGCCGCCTCGGCACCGAGGACGCGCGGATGATCGAGGGGGTGTTCGAGTTCACCGAGAAGGCGGCGCGCGACGTGATGACCCCCCGCACCGCGATCGTCGGGTTGCCGGTCGAGGCCACGCTCGCCGAGGCGGCCGACACCGTGGCCCGCGCCGGCCGGTCCCGCTACCCGGTGTTCCGCGAGACGCTCGACGACGTCGTGGGAACGGTGCACGCCAAGGCGATTCTGGCGGGGCTCCGCGGCGACGCGCGCGCCACCGTCGAGACGGTGATGCGCCCCACCTTCTTCGTGCCCGGCACGCGCGAGGTCGAGGACGTACTGGCCGACATGAAGCGACAGAAGGTCCACATGGCGATCGTGCTCGATGAGTACGGCGGGACGGCGGGCCTCGTGACGATGGAGGACCTGCTCGAGGAGATCGTGGGCCCGATCTACGACGAGTACGACCGCGCCCCGGAGCCCGCGAGCGCCGCGGCCCCCGACGCCGCCCCCGTCCTGTCCGGCGCGGCCGAGATCCGTGACGTGAACGAGGCCCACGGGCTCGCACTGGACGACGCGGACTACACGACGGTCGGGGGTCTGGTGTTCGGGATGGTGGGACGGCTGCCGAAGGTCGGAGATGTCGTGAAGATCCAAGGAGGGCAACTCGAAGTCGTCGAGATGGACGGCAGACGAGTGGGCAAGGTGCGCCTGACACGCCCCGCAACCCAGCAACCAGACGCCAGAGGAGTTCCCAGACGCCAAGGATGAAGTGGTTGCCAGACAGAAGTGCGCGGATTCGATGATGACCGCGTTTTTCCGGTGCCGCACCCCACCGCAGCCATCTTCAGATTGCCCCGCATGGGACACTTCAAGCAGCTCAAGGCGTGGCAGCACGCGCGGTCGCTCACTGTCCTGTCCAACGCCGCGATCGCGAAGCTGCCGCCGCGGGAGACTCAGGCCCTCGCCGATCAGTGGCGGCGGGCCTGCTACAGCGTCGCGCTCAACATCGCCGAGGGCGCGAGCCGCCGCGGCTCGAAGGACTTCCGGCGCCACCTCGACATCGCCCGTGCCTCGCTGGACGAGATCGAGGGGATCGTCGATCTGGCGGTCGCGCTCGAGTACTTCAGGGCGGAGGAGCTGGCGCGAGTGGAAGCCGTACGGGACGAGTGCGCGAAGACGGTGTTCGGCCTGATCCGCAAGCTCGGCGAATCAACGGCACGAACTGGCCACTAGTCTCCGGCGACCACTTCTCCCTTGGCGTCTGGGAACTAGCCTGAAGTCTGCCTCCTCCCAGCTGCGAGCTTCGCCGCCAGCTCCAACGCCGCTCGCATCGACGACGGATCCGCCAGCCCCTGTCCCGCGATGTCGAACGCCGTCCCGTGATCGGGCGCCGTCCGCGCGAACGGCATCCCCAGCGTCACGTTCACGCCCCGGCCGAACCCCGCGACCTTGACCGCGGTCATCCCCACGTCGTGGTAGGGGGTGAGCACGGCGTCGAACTCGCCCCGCAGCGCCCGCACGAACACGGTGTCGGCCGGCAGCGGTCCCGCCGCCCCGAGCGTCTCCGCCGCCGGCCGGAGCACGCGATCGTCCTCGTCGCCGAACAGTCCGCCCTCGCCCGCGTGGGGATTGAGGGCGCACACCGCGAGCCGCGGCGCGGCGATCCCCCACCACCGCCGCAGGGCCTCGGTCGTGATGCGCCCCTTCCGCACGATCGCGTCCGCGGTCACCGCAGCGGGGACATCGCGCAGCGCGATGTGGGTGGTGACGAGCACCACTCGCAGAGCGTCGGCCGCGAGCAGCATCGCGACGTCCACGTCCCCCGCGAGATGGGCGAGGTACTCGGTGAGACCGGGGTACCGGTAACCGGCCGCGTGGAGCGAGGCCTTGTGCACGGGGCCCGTGACGATGGCGTCCACCTTGCCCTCGAGCGCGAGACGGGCGGCGGATTCGACGGCTGCTGCGGAGAGGCGACCGGCCTCGACGTCAGGGGACGGGGGACGCGGGACGGGGGACGGGTGGCCACCGTCGCCGACCCCTCCCCCGTCCCCCGTCCCCCGTCCCCAGGTCCCGATCCCGATGCGCAGCCCGGCGGGAATGTCCCCGATCACGTCATCGGGACCCACGACGACCACGTCCGCGTCGATCCCGTCCGCCAGCGCCCGCGCCGCGACCTCCGGCCCGATGCCGCGCGGGTCGCCGACGGTGACGGCGAGGCGGGCGCGGGCAGGCACGGAGCTAGAGCCGGACGTCGACGTACGTGGTGCGGCGGAGCTGGGACAGGTAGTGCTGGATGGCGAGCTGCTGGCCGAGGTTCTGCCGGATGCGGTCGCGCACGTCCTCGAACCGCAACGGGCCCGCCTCGCGCCGTTCGGTGACCTCGAGCACGGCGATCTTCGGCCGCGGCGTCGCCTCGTTGATCATGAACGGGGGCAGGAGGCCGCGGGCCGAATCGCCCAGCGCCGTCTGGTACTCGGGCGGCAGCTGGCCCACGGGTACGTCCTCGGCAAGCTTGCCTTCGCTCGGGTCCGCGTACCGCCGGGCGAGCGAGTCGAAGGAGGCGCCCGCGCGCAGGGCGGCGTACACCGAATCGGCCAGCGCTCGCGCGATGGCGATCTGCGGCGGCGACAGCTCCGGCATGATGAGGATGTGGCGGGCGAAGACCTCCGCCGGCTGGGTGCGATCGACCCGGATGATGTGGAACCCGAACTCGGTCTCGATGGGCTCGGAGACCATGCCGGGGCGCATGCCGAAGGCGACCCGTTCGAACTCCTTCACCATCACCCCGCGACGGAACCACCCCAGCTCCCCGCCGGAGGCCCGCGAGCCCGAGTCGTCGGAGAACTGGCGCGCCAGCTCGGCGAAGTCCGCACCGGCGCGGATGGCGCGGAGCAGCGAGTCGGCTTCCTGGCGGGCGCGCAGGCGCGCCGCCGAGTCGGCCTGCGGGGCGATGACGATCTGGCGGAACGACGCGGCAGGCGGACGCGGCTGGGCCGAGGCGCTGTTCGCCTCGAACACCTCGCGCATCTGCTGCTCGGTCGGCGTGATGGAGCGGAGCTTGCCGGCCTGGCGGCGGGACTCGATCAACCGCTGGCCGTAGATCTGGCGTCGCTGGTTATCGGCGAGCCAGCGCCGCCACTCCTCCTGGGAGGAGAACCCGGCCGCGCGCAGCTGGCGCTGGAACTCCGCCTCGCTGGCGAACCCGCGCCGCACGTTCTGGACACTCTGCTCGACGGCGTCCTGGACTTCCTGCTCCGTGACGCGGACGCCGGTGTCCCGCTGCGCCTCCTGCACGAGCAGCTCCTGCTCGATCATCTGGGTGAGCATGTCGCGCCGCAGAGCGAGGCGGCCGGCCGAGTCCGTGGGGAACGGCTGCTGGCGCGCCTGCGCCTGGGCCTGCGCCTGGACGAACTCCTCCTCGAGCTCGGACGCGAGGATGGCCCGCACGCCCACCACCGCGACGATGCGGTCGAGAACCTGCGCGTCCTGCGCCGCCGCCGGTGACGCGGCGAGGAGCAGGGCCGCCACGAGCCGCATCGTCAGCGCCCTCCGGCCGCCCCCGAATCGGCACCGGGAATCGGCGCCGGGCCCGGAGCGGGGGTCACCCCGGGCCTGGTCGAATCCTGCGCGGCGCGCAACGTCTGCGCCCGCTCGAGCGCGCGGCGCAACCCGGCGGCGCTGATCGACCAGCGCGCGTTCTCCCGCAGGGCCTCGGCGAAGAACGGCGGCACCGGGAAGAACTGCGCCTGACCCGCGAGCACCCGGTCGAGGTAGTCATTGACACGCGCCAGCGCGAGGCGGCGCATGGCGTCGGGCGTCGCCGCCGAGTCGCGCAGGCCGACCGGATCGATGTTGACCACGAGGTACAGCGTGCGGAGGGCCGAGTCGTGCGTGGCCCGAAGGTACGCCCAGTCCTCCGGCGTGAGCGCCGTGCCCGCTTCCTCCGCCGCCTGCACCAACATCTGGCGCTCGGCGACCACCCGGACGAACTGGGTGACCTGCGAGTCGGCTGCCGTCGGAATGCCCCGCGCGACCTGCGGGTCCATCGCCATGAGCCAGTGGGCGAGATCCCGCACGCGGAACTTGCCGCCGGCGTAGGCGGCCAGCGTCGCGCCCGAGGCGCGGGACGTCTCGAAGTTCTGCACCAGCTGGCGCGTCAGCGCCGGCGCGTTGGACTCGGTGCGCAGCCGCCGCGCCTTGCCGATCGAGTCCACCAGGAGCGAATCGAACGCGAAGGCGAGCCGCTCCTCGAGTCCGGTGCGGAACGTGTCGCGCACCTCGCCCAGCGGCGGCCGCCGGATCACGTGCAGCCCGAACGGCGTCCGGACCACGTCGGACACGCCACCGGGAGGAAGTGCCCAGGCCGCGTCTTCGAACGCCGTGACGAACGCTCCGCGCCCCGACACGCCCAGCAGGCCGCCGCGCGCCTTGCTGCCGGGGTCCTCGGAGTGCTGCTCGGCGAGGCGGCCGAACCGGGCCCCGTCGCGCCGCGCCTGGCGCACCAGGTCCTCGGCCCGCCGCTCCTTCGCGGCGGTTTCGGGCGGCGCGGCGCTGGGCGCCGACCGCAGCAGGATGTGCTGGAACAGACGCAGGTCGCCCGCGGCGTACGCCGAGTCCACCTGCGGGTCGGAGACCGTCGCGCGCTCGCTGATCAGCGAGTCATGGAACCGCTCCCATCGGAGCTGGGCCACGGCGGGCCACATCGCGGCCAGCACCGTGAGCGAGTCGTCGAGGCTGCGACCCTCGGCCACCGACACCGCGAGGAGGGCGTAGTCCACCCACACCGTCGCGAGGCGACGCAACGCGTCCGCCTCGAGGGGTACCTGCTTGCTCAAGCCCGCGAGCTGCGACAGCCGTTCGACGCTGAGCGTCTCGCCCGCCGCGCGGGCCGCCACGTCCGCCCGCGCCGTGAAGGCGTCCTTCAGGGGCTCGCACGCCGCGAGCGTCGCCAGTCCGAGCACTGTCACCAACCGACGCATTCCGTCTCCTTATTGTGTATCGGGGGCGAGGGCCGCGAGCGCCCGGACCAGCCCGGGACCGATGGCCGCGCCACCGAGGCGGCGCAGGCGCATGGCCAGGGGGACGCTGCGCCGCACCTCAGCCTCGAACTGCACCGCATCCAGCGCCGCGCCGAGCGCCGCGAGCCGCGGCGCCGCATCCCGCCGGAACGTGAGCCGCGCCTCCTCGCCCCGGACCAGGATGGTCTCCAGACCCGCCTGGGCACCCAGCGCGCGCAGCTCCGACACCAGCACGAGCCGCTCGGCCGCCTCAGGGAGGGGACCGAATCGATCGCGCAGCTCCTCACGAAGCGGTTGAATGTCGCCAGGACGCAGGGCCCGCGCCAGCCTCCGGTACACATCGAGACGCGCCGCGTCGTCGGGCACGTAGTCCTCCGACAGCAGCGCGGGCCGGTCGAGCACGACTTCGGGAGCGGGGCGGGGACCCGTCCCCTTTCCCTCATCCCCCATCCCCTTGAGTGTCTCGACCGCTTCCTGCAGCCACCGGAGGTAGGTATCGAACCCGACGGCCTGCGCGTGACCTGACTGCTCGCGCCCGAGCAGGTTCCCCGCCCCCCGCAGCTCGAGATCCCGCATGGCGATGCGGTACCCCGAGCCCAGATCCGTGTGGTGTTCGAGCACCGTGAGCCGCGCCTCCGCGTCGGCATCGGCGAGGTCCGGCACGAGCAGGTAGCACGACGCCCGGCGGTGGCTCCGGCCCACCCGTCCCCGCAGCTGGTACAGCTGCGCCAGTCCGAGGCGGTCGGCGCGGTCCACGATCATCGTGTTCGCGTTGGGCACGTCGAGGCCCGACTCGACGATCATCGTCGAGACCAGCACGTCGACCTCGCCGGCGACGAACCGGGCCATCACCCGGTCGAGCTCGGCCTCGGGCATCTGCCCGTGCGCCACCGCCACCCGTGCCCGGGGGGCCAGGCGGCGCACGCGCTCCGCGATGGTGGCGATCGTCTCGATGCGGTTGTGAACGAAGTACACCTGCCCGCCGCGGTCCAGCTCGCGCGCCATCGCTTCCTCGAGGAGCGCGTCGTCCCACGGCTCGATGAAGGTGAGCACGGGCGAGCGGTCCTTGGGCGGCGTCTCGAGCAGCGTGAGATCGCGCAGCCCGGCCAGCGACAGGTGCAACGTGCGGGGGATCGGCGTCGCCGTGAGCGTCAGCACGTCCACGCTGAGCCGCAGCGCCTTGAGGCGCTCCTTGTGGCGCACGCCGAACCGGTGCTCCTCGTCCACCACCAGCAGGCCCAGATCGTGGAATCTCACGTCCGCGGAGAGCAGGCGATGCGTCCCGATCACGATGTCCACGTCACCCTGCGCGAGACGGGCGAGGACGGCCGCCTGCTCGCGGGAGGAGCGGAAGCGCGACAGGACCTCGACCTTCACCGGGAAATCCGCGAGCCGCTCGCGGAAGGTCCGCCCGTGCTGCTCCGCCAGAATCGTCGTCGGCACGAGCACCGCCGCCTGCTTCCCCGCCTGCGCCGCCTTGAACGCCGCCCGCACGGCGATCTCCGTCTTCCCGTAGCCGACGTCGCCGACCAGCAGGCGGTCCATCGGGTGCGGCCGTTCGAGGTCGCGCTTCACCTCGTCGGTGGCGCGGCGCTGGTCCGGAGTGTCCTCATAGAGGAAAGCGGACTCGAGCTCCCGCTGCCACGGCGTGTCGGGCGGGAAGGCGAAGCCCGGGGCGAGGCGCCGCCGCGCGTACAGGTCCAGCAGCTCCGCCGCCATCGCGCGGATGGCGGCGCGCGCTTTGTCGCGCTGCCGCTGCCAGACCGAGGCCCCCAGGCGATGGAGCCGAGGCGGCGGGGCCTCCCCGTCGACCGTCGCGCGGTAGGGCTCGAACTGGTCGATCCGGTAGAGCGGCACGTTGAGCCGGTCGCCGCCCTCGTACTCGACCACGGCGGCTTCGATCGTCCCCTCGCCGACGGGCACCGTCTGGATGCCGCGGTAGATGCCGATCCCATGCTCCAGGTGGACCACGTAGTCCCCCGGGGCGAGCGCCCCCGCGCCCGCGCCCGTGCCGGCGAGCGCCGCCCGGTAGCGCCGGGCCCGCCGCAGCCGCCGGGCCCGGCGGAAGACCTCGTGGTCGGTGAGCACCCGCAGCGCGGGCAGCACGAACCCGCCCTCCAGTGCGCCGACCACCAGCGTGGCCCGGCTGGCGCCGAGCAGCTCCTCCAGCCGCTCGAGCTGCCCCGAATTGTCGCAGAGGATCACCGTCGCGCGGCCGTCGTCGGCCAGGGCGTGGAGCCGCCGGATATCGCGCTCCACGGGCTCCGGGGGCAGGACGTCGAACCGGTCCTCCACTCCCGCCCCGTCCCGCTCCAGCACGACGCGCCCCAGCCGATCCCGCAGCGCGCGCCAGGCGTCGGGAGAGAGGAACAGGTCCTCGCGCGGCGGCGGCGCTTCGCCCAGGCGGCGTGCCACGTCGAGGTGATGGGCCGCATCAGCCCACGCGCGCCCCACCTCCTGCTCGACCGCGGCCTCCTGATCGATGAACAGCAGGCAGTCGGCAGGGAGCAGCTCGAGCAGCGAGGAGCGCACGCGTCCCCCGTCCCCCGTCCCCCCTCCCTCGACTCTGACCGGCAGTACCGTCACCCGCTCGACCGGCTCGGTCGACCGCTGGGTGTCGAGATCGAAGCTCCGCAGCGACACGATCTCGTCGCCCCACCACTCCACCCGCGCCGGCGCCGCCATCCCGAACCCGTACACGTCGAGGATGCCGCCGCGCACACTGAACTGCGCCACCTCGGTGACCGTGGGCACCCGCGCATACCCCATCGCCTCGAGCCGCCGAGCGACTTCCGACAGCGAGGCCCCCCGTCCCCCGTCCCCCGTCCCTCTTCCCGGCAGCTCCAGTGTCCGCTCCGCCAGCGCCGCCGGCACGCCGGTGCGCTCCGCCGTGGCCCGTGCCGTGGTGACCAGGATGCGCACGCCGCCGCCGAGCAGCGCCTCGAGGGTCTCGATCCGCTCCCCCGCGATCTCGTAGTGCGGCTCCTCCGCGCCCAGGGCTTCGCGCTGGGGGTACAGCCGTGCCGCGTCGCCCGCGAGCATGCGGAGGTCCGCGAGCCACCGTTCGGCGTCCCCCGGCGTCGCCGCCACGACGGCGAGCACGCGCTGCGGCAGACGCCGGGCGAGGGCCGCGACCAGCACGGCGGGGCTCGAGCCGGCGAGCCCCGCCACCGGCCGCCGTCGGCCCGGTACCGGCAGCCGCTCGACGAGCGCGCGGGTCGCCGGCAACTCGTCGATCCGATCCAGGAGGAAGGCCAGCGCGGTCATCGCGTCCGCCAGGCGACCACGACCTCGAGTCCGGCCAGGAGCAGGGCGACGACCAGGAGCGCCGCGCTCAAGTCCTCGCGCCGCCCGCCCCCGAAGCGGGCCGCGGCGAACCGCGCGTCGGTGAGCGGCGCGGCACCGAGAGCCCGCCGCACCGTGTCGGGTCCGGCAGGCGTGAGGTCGGACTCGCGGGGGTCGAGGCCCGAAACGGTCGCGCCGACCGTGTCCGCGCCGCGGGTCTCGAACGTCACGCCCGTGGCGCCCTCGATCCACCGCACGGGCCGCTCCCCGCGTGCGACCCCGTTCACCAGCCGGTCCACGAACGGCACGAACGCCGGCGTCGTGGGGAGCGCCGTCCATGCGGTGTCGAGACGGGAGGCGAGCACGAGCAGGCCGGCGGCGCGCACCAGCCACGGCTCCCCGTTCACCGCCGCCAGCACCTCGCCCCCGGTGCCCAGCAGGGCGTGGCGGCGGCGCACCGGCACGCCGGCCAGACCCAGCCCCGCGGAATCCTCGAGCAGGCCGGGCGTTCCCGGCGGCCCGAAGCGCCACCCGGCGCCCGCGGCGGCGAGCGCCCGGTTCATCGCGCCGAGCAGCGCGCCGTCCGCCGGCGGCAGCACCACCGCGCCCGGCGCGGGCACGGCGCCGATGCGCACGTCCCCGCCGGCGGTCACCCGACCACCGTCGCGCAGCACGTCGATCGCCGCGGCGACGAACGGTCCCGCCTCGGCGGTCGCGGTGGTCCGGGCCGGTGGCGCGACGCGCCACGCCACCGCTCGCGCGTCGTCCGCCCGCAGCTCGTCGGGTGCCAGCCGCACTTCCGCCGTGCGCCAGCCCGGCGGCAGCTGCGGGAGGGAGAGCGACACCTGCTCCCCCGGGGCCGCCAGCGCGCGCGCCACCTCGCGTTCGCCCACCAGGAGCGCGACGGCGCCGGCCGGGGCGCCGGGGGTGCCGCCGACCGTGACGGCGACGGCACCGTCCCGCACCTCCGCCGCCGCGACGCCGCGGTTCACCAGCGGGTCCGGCGGGCCGAGCACCAGCACGGCCACTTCCGCGGGCCGTGCGGCGCGTCCCCCACCGAGCGCGCTCGCCTGCAGGTCGCTCAGCACGTGCACCTCGCGCGCGGCGAGCGGCTCCGCCTGCGCGAGGCGCGCGGCCCGCGCCACGGCGTCCACCAGTTCCAGACGGACCGCGGCCGGCCGGACCGAGTCCACGACCCCGAGCAGCTCCGCG
>DASPFU010000001.1:0-4074 GCA_035620935.1 Gemmatimonadales bacterium | reverse complement strand
GTCTTCATGAGGGCGATGGTCAGCGGCACGGCCAGCAGCGCCCCCATCGGGCCGAGGATCAGGGACCACAGCATCAGCGCCAGAATGATCGTCAGCGGGGTCATGCCCAACCCCGAGCCCATCAGCTTGGGCTTGAGGACGTTATCCGAGACGATGTTGACCACCACGAACGTGCCGAACACCAGGGCGGCGCGGCCGCCGCCGCCCTCGAGCAGAGTCAGGAGCGTGGGCGGGATCGCCGCGATCAGCCCGCCGAACGGCACGAACGCGAGGAGGAAGGTCAGGACCGTCCACACCGCCGGGGCGTCGGTCCCCACCAGCAGCATCACCAGCAGCACGGCGACCGCCTGGATGCCGCCGAGGATCCCGTTGAGCCCGACGAAGCGCCGCACGCTGGCCGCGACGTCGTCGAGACGCGCGTCCATCGAGCCCGGCGCCGCGCCACCCGCCGGCCGCAGCGGCATGGCGAGCAGCAGAAACGCCACCAGGATGAGCGTGAAGAGGCCGTAGCCGAGCGCCTGCAGGGCGCCACGCACGAGGGCGGCCGCGAAACCGATCACGCGCTGGGGGTCCGGCGAGAGGACACCCGCGGCGTCGATACCGCGGGCGGCGAGCGCCGCGTTGAAGCGGCCGACCAGCCCGCTGAACGCCTCCTGGTAGACCGGCATGTTGTCCGAGAGGCGACGCAGGGACGCCGCCAGGACGAGGAGCAGCAGGACCCCGCCAATCACCACGCCGAGGAGGGTCACCATGACCGCCCGCTCCTTCGGCCATCCGCGGCGCATCAGCGCGTAGGGCAGCGGGTAGATGGTGCCCGCCAGCAGCATCGACAGGAGCAGCAGGTTGACCGGCTGGGCGGCGGCCCGCAGGCCCGCGGCGATGATGATGAGCCCCGCCGCGAGGAGCACGAAGCGGTGAAGGGGCGAGAGGGCGTGAGTCATAGGGCCGATTCCGACGATGGGGAGTGCCCCAAAGCTCGGGGAGCGCACCGCGCCCCCGCAAGCCTGCCGCCACCGCTTGCGCGGCAGCGGAGAATGCATATTATTCCCTTGCCATGCATATAAATACATCCGTTCCCGTGGGGGTGCTGGGCGCCTCCGGCTACGTCGGGCGGGAGCTGCTGCGGCTCCTGGCCGGTCATCCGGGCACGGCCGTCGCGTTCGCCACCGCGGAGCACGGCGCGGGCGAGGACCTGGACGGAATCCGACTCGTGCGGGCGGACGACGCGCCGATCACCAGCGCGGAGGTCGTGTTCTCATGTCTGCCGCACGGCGTCTCCGGGCGCTACGTGCACGCAGTGCGCGCCGCCGGGCGGCGGGCCGTGGACCTGTCGGCCGACTTCCGCCTGTCCCCCGAGGCGGTCTACGGCCTGACGGAGTTCGCCCGGCCGCGGGTGGCCGAGGCCGAGCTCGTCGCGAACCCCGGCTGCTATCCCACGGCGGCGCTGCTCGCCCTGATCCCGCTCGCCCATCGCGGCCTGATCGACGCCTCGCGCGAGATCGTGATCGACGCCGCGTCGGGGGTGACGGGGGCGGGACGGAGCCCCAGGCGCGAGCTGCTCTTCGGCGAGATCGCCGAGGACTACCGCGCGTACGCGACGGGCAACACGCACCGGCACCTGCCCGAGCTGCAGGCCGCGCTGGTGCGCGAGGGCGGCTTCACCGGGGACCTGGTCTTCACCCCGCACCTGCTGCCCGTGCGGCGGGGGATCCTCGAGACGATCCACGTCCCGCTCACCCGGGTGCTGGACCAGGCCACGGCGGAGGGGATCCTCGCCGCCGCCTATGCCGACGAGCCGTGCGTGCGGGTGCTGCAGGGCCGTCTGCCCTCGCTGCGGGACGTCGTGTACCGCAACCTCGTGGCGCTCGGCGTGACGGCGGTCGGCCGGGTGCGGCGGCCGCGGCTCACCGTCATCGCGGCGATCGACAATCTCGTGAAGGGGGCCGCCGGCCAGGCGGTTCAGAACCTCAACGTGATGCTGGGCCTGCCGGAAACGGCGGGACTGACGTGCTGACGGGAGCCGGAAGCCGGGAGCCGGGAGCCGTTCGATCCGCGCTCCGCGTGATCAAGCTCGGCGGCAACGAGCTTGACCGTCCGGGGTGGCTCGGCGAATGGGCCGCCCGCGTCGCGGCCGTGCGCGACCCCGTGGTCGTCGTCCACGGCGGCGGCCGCGCCATCACCGACCTCTCCGCGAGGCTCGGGCTTCCCGTGGAGCAGCGCGATGGTCGCCGGGTCACCACCCCGGGGGTCGCCGCCGCGGTCGAGATGGCGCTGGGCGGTCCGGTGAACCGCCAGGTCGTGGCTGCGCTGCGGCGCGCCGGCGTCGATGCGTTGGGCCTGTCCGGCGTGGATGGCGGGCTGCTGGCCGCGGAGCCGCTGGACCCGGCCCTCGGACACGTCGGCCGCGTCGTCGCGGTGCGCTCGTCGCTCCTCGAGAGCCTCCTGCTCGCCGGCCTCACACCGGTGATCGCGCCGATGGCGCCCGACCCGTCGGCCGACGGCCTGCCGCTGAACGTGAATGCCGACGATGCGGCCGCCGCCATCGCCGGGGCGCTGGGTGCGGCGGAGCTGTTGCTCGTCTCGGATGTCGCCGCCGTCCGCATCGGGGATGCCCCCCGCGCGACCCTCAACCTCGGCGAGGTACCGGCGCTCGTGGCGGCGGGCTCGGTCACCGGCGGGATGGTGACCAAGATCCGCGCCGCCGCCGCCGCGCTCGCGGCCGGCACCGGCGCCGTGCGGATCGGGGGGCCGGACATGCTCGACTCGCCCACCGCCGGCACCCGCATCGGCACCGCCACCGCGCGCGCCGCCTGACGTGACCACCGCGACCACGGTTGCGCCGGCGCTGCTCGGCGTGTACGCGCGCGTCGGCCCCACGTTCGTCGGCGGGGAGGGCTGCGAGCTGATCGCCGCGGACGGCGCCCGGTACCTGGACCTCACGGCCGGCATCGCAGTCAACGCGCTCGGCTTCGGGCACCCCGTCGTCCGCGGGGCGATCGCGGAGGCGCTGGCCACCGGGCTCGTGCACGTGTCCAATCTCTATCGCACCGAGCCGGGCGAGCGACTCGCCGAAGAGCTCGTGGCCCGGTCGTTCGCGAGCGCGGCCTTCTTCTGCAATTCCGGCGCCGAGGCGAACGAAGGTGCATTCAAGTTCGCGCGGCGGGCCACCGGCAAGACGGACATCGTGGCGTTCACCGGCGGGTTCCACGGCCGGCTGTTCGCGTCGCTGGCGGCGACCGACCGGCCGGACTACCGGCGTCCGTTCGAGCCGCTGCTCCCGGGCGTCCGCATCGTGCCGGCGGGCGATCGAAACGCGGCCGCAGCGGCCATCGACGGGTCGCGCACGGCGGCGGTCATCGTCGAGCCGGTGCAGGGCGAAGGCGGCGTCCGCCCGGTGTCGGTGGAGTGGCTCGCGCACCTCCGGGCGCTGTGCGACGAGCGGGACGTGACGCTCGTGTTCGACGAGGTCCAGTGCGGCCTGGGCCGCACCGGCACGCTGTTCGCGTACGAAGAGACGGGCGTCGTCCCCGACCTGCTCACGCTCGCCAAACCCATGGCGGGGGGGTTGCCGATGGGGGCCGTGCTGCTCAATGAGCGCGTCGCGACGGCCGTGCGGCCAGGTGACCATGCCACGACGTTCGGTGGCGGCCCCCTGGTGGCCTCGGTCGCGCTCGCGGTGCTACGCACGATCGGTGATCCGGCGTTCCTCGCGGAGGTCCGTCGGAAGGGTCGCTGGCTCGGTCTGCGCCTGGGGCGCCTCGCCGCGTCGCGCCCCCGCGTGCGGGAGGTCCGCGGGCGGGGCCTGATGTGGGGCCTCGAGCTGAACGAGCCGGCCGGTCCGTTCATCACGGCCGCGCGCGAGCGCGGCATCCTCCTCGTCGGCGCCGGGCCGACGGTGATCCGGCTCGTGCCCCCGCTCGTCATCTCGCTGCCGGAGCTCGAGCGGGGCATCGACGTACTCGAGGAGGTGCTGGCGTGACGGCAATCGGGAGCCGGGAGCCGGGAGCCGGGAGCCGAGGGTCCCCGGGGACCCTCGTCATCCCGGAGTCGGAGCGTCCGGCTCCCGGCTCCCGG